>JAKADF010000210.1 GCA_021820805.1 Bacillota bacterium | reverse complement strand
CTTTCCAGAGGTTGAGGAACGTTCCCCAGGTCGAAATAATAATCCCCAAATCGTTTGATGTGACGGGTCAGGTAAGGTTTGTGTTTATCGTCCTTGTAGCGCTGAATATCTTACAAATTAGACTCAGCAGCCTATTAGTTGGCGGTGCTGTAACGGGTGTCATTGTAGGTATTGGTGCACAGTCGACATCATCGAATTTATTCGCGGGCCTTATCCTGCTCACTTTGCGCCCATTTCATGTCGGACATCACATTAGCATTCGGACATCTCTGTTTAGCGGCATCGAGTATAGCGGAATAGTTTTTGACGTGAACTGGTATTATACCACCTTGATTGATGGAGATCAGAAACGAGTACTTCCAAATTCGTCAGTGATCGTGTCGGCAATAACCATAAACTCCAAGGAAAACAAGGCATTCCAGGTTTTCACGGTGCCTATTCCGTACAGCGTGTCAGACCAAGAACTAAGCATGGATTTACACGCACGTACCAACGGACGCGTCAGCATTAAAATCCGGGAATTCTCAAAGGACTCCTATTACGTGGAGATACACCTTCCCCCGGGCCTAGAGCCTAGCCTAATACGAGAAACTTTGTCCAAGTACCAAATGTCCTAATATATCTATGTATCGAAGCTATACTGATAGTTGTGGGAACATACCCCATTAAAAAGAAGGTCGAGGCAATTGATTTATACCCTCTTTCGGTTACCCGGAGAAGCCTAGCATTCAGTCAAGTTAGTTTTAAGGTCCAACAAAGCAACTGTATGTGACCACTTTCTATGCCTAAAGCAAAAGGTGTTTTACGGCGTGCTTGATAAATTGTAAGTTCTTTGTGGCAAAACTCTACGAACGCCCTATGTGTTATGGTACTACTCTCAGTATAGATAAACAACTACTGGAAACGTGCATGCAAAAGGACAACTTCATATTGCTACAAATCATCCTTCAAACAAGGTATTATGGAAGGGTGATTTATTTTTCTTAGACGATAGACTCCGCCTTCCCAGGCAGTATAGAATGGCAGGCGCACTGATGCTAAGCTTTAGGATGGCTTAATCTTATTTTCGTTCGCAATTACAATTCGTAAGCTATCTAGAGTTGCTTATGGCCAGAGTGGACACCAAGATTCGACCGATAAGCGACGAAGAAACTGAACCTGGGAGCTTATCATCAGTAATTTCGGGCTGTTCCAAGAAACAAGCCATCCTGGGGCCGTGAATTTAACGTGGTGTACTGGGCTGTGGTAGCCACAGCAGCAATTTATACCATTTGTAATCGGTCCGGTGTATTGGCGGGGCGACACGCCAAATCTATGGTTTTTGAAACCACCCAAAAGCTGGGCGAAGACTGAATTAAAAGGACAAACTCCAGATGAATGCGAACTTCAGGAGCACTGCACGTGAAATCAGTGTGGAGGATTCACCGGCAATCCGGTGGAGCATGATTGCTCTCACTGCATTTCCGTTAATTGATTATGCATTGCGACGTTTTGTTCCACCGGTTGGTTCCATCTGGGACAAGATCGTATTATTGATTTTGTTGGCTATCGCAGGATTCCGCTATTTATGTGGAGAGCGACCCGTTTCAACCACGTGGTCAAAGTTTGCGGGTTACTTTCTCATGTATGGTCTTGCGCTGGTGCTTGGAAACTTTGCCCTGACGCTACTTACCATTGCAGGGTATCGTATTGATGTATACTACATCATTTTTGGTCTGCTGATTCCATTTGTCGTCGGGCCGAACGATGTGGAAAAGTTGCTTTATGCGATAAGTTCCTTGGCCATCCTCATTGGACTGGATGGGGTTTTTCAATACATCGCCAAGACCCCGATTCCTTCGAGTTGGTTCGATGTGGGCGAACATTTGCGCACCCGTGTGTTTTCCGTCTTGATTAGTTGTAATGAACTGGGGGCATATATGGCGCTTATGATCCCTATCATTGGCGCGTTCATGATCTATGACACGGATCGTCGGAGAAAATGGTTATTTGGGCTTGGACTTGTTCCGTGCGTTTTGACGGTATTGTTCACCTATTCCCGAGCAGCATGGTTCTCCTTGGGGCTCTCCATTTTGATAATGGCACTTATGTTTAAAAAACGGCTGTTGATTGTTTTGGTATTCCTGCTTTCGGGACTCTTTTTCATTCCTACTATCCATCATCGAATCATAGATTTGTTTTCTCCGATATACTGGACGGAGTCTGTTCGAGGTGGTCGGGTTGCAAGGTGGCAAGAAGCGTTTGCAGCTGTGAAAATGAATCCTCTCTTTGGCGTTGGACCTGGACATTATGGCGGAGCCATGGCGGTAATGTACCATTTAAGTATGTACGCAGACAATTATTACGCGAAGACGATCGGGGAAACGGGGATCGTCGGTCTTACATTGTTCCTGGCCACGGATACCTCCCTCATACGGGATCTGCGGATCCGGACGAAAAGAGTATCCGGTCGAAAAAAATGGCTATTTTTGGGAGGCATGACGGGACTTTTGTCTGTCTTGATTCACAATGGATTCGAAAACGTCTTTGAATATGCTCCGATGACGTTAACCTACTTTCTCTTGATGGCTTTGTTTCTTGTATGGGGGCAAGCTGAAATGGGAAAGGGAAAATATACAAAAGCAGAACAGATACAAATGCTGCATCTGACCACGAATCGCTGGGTGCTGTTTGTATTGTGGGCCGTCTGTGCCAATGCCATTAACGTATGGCTGGTCAAACCAATCGTTAATGAGCTTGCGATTGTAGGAATCCTTTTTGTTATGATAGCAACAGGGTTGTGGTTGGTCAGTCTTCCAGTTCCCTATCGAAAAAAGTGGGTTCAGCTGACGATCTTCGATTTGCTATTTGGACAAAGTGTATCCTATGGAATGGATCACCCCCATTTTATAGCACAGACTATCTGCTCGGTGATTGGACTATTGCTCATTACATGGATTATGACAAGGATACGTATTCAATGGTTGCTGATTTCTGCAATCTTCGATCTCGTAGTATTGCTCAAAGTACCAAATCACGTGTGGAGGTTAGAAATAACTGCATCCCTACTGTTAGGGATGTGGATTTTGGGTGGATTCGCTATACGATATCGATTGAGGGAATGTTCATGATGGACAATCTAGCCGTACGCTCGTATCCTTTATCTGAAATTCACGTTTGACGTAACCATACACTCGGAATACAATGCAAGTTCGTGTCTGAGAACCATTAAACCCAGGAGAGAAGAATCATTATGTTCCTTGTGAACGGTGTTTTCGATGTAATTTATTCAGTCACCCAGATTCTTACCTTAGCCATTGCACTTTATCAATTTGCTATATCCATCTTTGGCTTCCGTCATCGTAAGGAAGAAATTAAACATACACCGCACAAGCGATTCGCCATCGTCATTCCGGCTCATAACGAGGAACGAGTGGTGGGTCCGCTTCTTGACAGCCTGAAATCCCAGCGCTATCCACGATCGTTGTTTGATATCCATTTGATAGCTGACAACTGCACGGACCATACTACGGACGTTGCACGCAAGCACGGTGCCATCATTCATGAACGAACGGATACCGAAAAAGTCGGTAAAGGCTATGCCATCGAATGGATGATTCATAGATTGGACCAATTTGGTGATCGTTATGACGCAATTACGATGTTTGACGCGGATAATCTTGTCCACCCGGACTTCCTTTCCATTATGAATGACAAGTTGTGTGATGGCCATCTGGTAATCCAGGGATATCTGGGTATAAAAAACCCCTTTGACACCTGGGTCAGCGTGTCACTTGCTATCTCGTACTGGTATGACAATCGGATGTGGCAGCATGCTCGCAGTCGGCTTGGACTCCCCTGTGCGCTTGGGGGAACCGGACTGTGTATCGACTATGCTCTTCTGGGGAAGATCGGATGGAAAGCGACAGGGCTTACAGAAGACCTAGAGTTCGGGGTGCGTTGTGTTGAGAATGGTATCATTCCAATCTGGGCACACGATGCAAAGATTTACGACGAAAAACCGGTAACCTTGAAGGCTTCGTTTTACCAGCGGCTTCGCTGGCAACAAGGTCACTTTAACTGTGCAAATCAATACATTCATTCTCTGATCAGGCACAGTGTCAAAGAACGACGCTTCACGAAATTTGACATGGCTGTGTATCTGTTTCAACCTATGCGATCTCTAATCGTGTTTGCAATGTCCATTATGTTGTTCGTATTCAACCTTCCAATTATCAATCAAACCTTTTCTCTACGTGTGTACCAGATTATTCCTGAAACCATCTGGTTCTGGATATCTGCGATTTTATTTTTGGAAATGCCATTGGCGCTTTTATTGGAGCGGATCAACTGGAGGGCCTACATCGGTTTGATTCTGGTTCCGATTTTCCTCTGGACGTGGGGCCCGGTGACATTGCAGGCGTACTTCACCAGGAGCAATAAAAAGTGGTATCACACGGTTCACAAACGTGCGATACGGTTTGATCAACTCTAGGGTCAGTAACTTTCCAAAAGATTGGGCAGACAGGCCATGCCTACCTAAGTCCGGGTTTATGATGACTGTACCACGAATCGAAATTATAGAAATATGCCTTATATCTCACGTGATTTATCCGGGGCATATAAGGCGTTTGTGAAAGGCAAAATACCAGTTGGATTTGAAAAACCCAACTGGCCTGCTTTAGGTTAAAATTAACCGTTCGGTAAAATCGTAACTAAGGTTTTTAAAAACCGAGATAGTCAAAATACGCATCCTGCCTGACGGTACAAATGTCTTTTGGAACTATCACAAGAATACATACAAGTGGTCAACTTGCTGGTTGGGCAGGCATGGAAAAAAGGGATTAAACAGCGAGAGAAAATTTATAATTTCCTATGAAAATCCGGTAATAGTTCATAATGTTATCAGACGGTAATTGAATGAAACACTGTACCATTCATGAGTTTCCGCATATGGTCGGTAAGACTCCACAAACGCTTCGCAATTGGGAACGACGTGGCATCTTAGCGCGGTGGGCATATAACTGGGCGTTTGCAAAAAAAAACTACGACGGAATAATTAACACATCCATTTAAGCTCGGCTTTTTTTAGATATGCCGAAGGATCGTTACGAAACTGTCTTCTCTTAGTGGATTCAGTCAAGTGCATTCTCCATTGGTTAGCTTGTGTTTTGTATGTTTCGTACGGTACGTTGCTTAGTCTCTGAACAATGTCCTTCTGCCGCAGAGCATCGTCGACAAAAACGATGTAATCTCCACAGCGCAATATGTATTCATTCCAACTTCTTAACCCTGTTGTACGTCGATGCTTCTTCTTGGTATTGCGAAAAAACCTCTCAAGGTCATTGTTCGTTCTTGGCATATATGGATAGTCGTAATAGGTAAATAGACCATTCCAAAATCCTTTCGTATAGGTCAATATAGTCTTCACCATTTCTTGGTCGCCTTTGGCTGTAAAGGTATCTTGCATAACCTTTAGTAGCGCGGTTAATTCGAGACGCACACTTTCACTTGTTTTGTTATTACTGGGCTCTAATGCCTTGGCAATTGATCGGATAGGCACCATCCAGCACTTTACGTTCATGTAAAGGTCAGCAAACGCTTCAACCTTACTGACTGTTCTGAACACGGCTTCTAGAACCTCTCGGATAACGTAAAGCGTTTCATTTCCTTATTCCGGTTGAACACCATCCATAGAAAGAATGATTTCGCCATGTTCATCAATAACCTGTTGTAAAACCTCTCGAACTCGCTCAGTCGCACTAGCACGTAGAAGTGTTAAGTACCTTTCATACAGCAATTGAACGTTTCTATTGGAAGTTTTTACACCCCGTTTCATTCAATTCATCTGCTATTTCTTGGCGAGTTTTATGGTGTTTATACCGTAGTTCTCCCACGTAAGCCAGAACGTCGAACTATGATGTATGTTTCATACTAAGCATTTCTGCTTCCGCAGAGCGATAAACTGTAGTTCTATAAGTACATTCGGTATTAGAACATCGATAACCAATACTCCAAACACGGATTACTCCTTGAAGTGTTGAAATGTTCTTTTTCCATACTGTATGGCAAAACCGGAGACTCGAATGACAATGAGGGCATGATTTAAACTCAGGGCGAAAATATACAGTTTTCTCGGGTACAATTCGATTCTTTGTTAGCATATTAAACCTCCACATCTCAGTAACTAAACATTCGACATGGAAGCTTAAATTACCTATGTGTTAATTACATGCGTTATGCAGTTGCTCTCAATAATTGGGTACTGGTAGATTCGAACCATCTCAGTTCCAACCTTGTTGGCCAAAACTTCTGGATGAGTGTTGCAAAAGGTTCTG
>JAKADF010000209.1 GCA_021820805.1 Bacillota bacterium | reverse complement strand
AGCAGAACCTTTTGCAACACTCATCCAGAAGTTTTGGCCAACAAGGTTGGAACTGAGATGGTTCGAATCTACCAGTACCCAATTATTGAGAGCAACTGCATAACGCATGTTTAAACCATAATATTTAAAACATATTATGGAAATTCATTATCATATATACCTTACTTTTTAATTGATATTAAATAAAATATACGAACTATGCTTTATAGAATAACTTTGAAAATGTAAGTTATATGATATATAATTAGACTAAATTTTCGTTTATTTACAAATGAGAATTTGGGAGGTTTCTAAATGAATAATCTTGATGCAAAAACGTCAGCGATAACGATAGAGCTTGATGGTAAAACGCTTTCTGCAAAAGAAGGGCAATCAATACTCCAAGCGATTCTTACCGAAAACGCAGAATTCCCGCATGTGTGTTACCATCCTGCTCTTGGCCCTATTGAAACCTGTGATACTTGCATTGTTGAAGTTGATGGACAACTCATGCGTGCATGTTCAACCATTGTTCATCCGGATATGCATATACGAACAATGACGCGCAGCTCTAGAGGCGCACGTAAAGAAGCAATGGACAGAATTCTCAAGAATCACGAACTATACTGTACGGTTTGCGAAAATAACAACGGAAATTGTACCCTTCATAATACTGCGATGAAAATGAAAATTAAAAATCAATCTTACCCTTTTGAACGTAAAGGTTATGACGTGGACAATAGTAATCCATTCTACGTATATAACGCTGACCAGTGTATCTTGTGTGGCCGTTGTGTAGAAGCGTGTCAAAATCTTCAAGTAAGTGAAGTATTATCTATCGACTGGACACGAGAGAAGCCACGTGTCATTTGGGATAATGATGTGCCAATAAACGAATCATCATGCGTTTCTTGTGGTCATTGTGTAACTGTCTGCCCTTGCAATGCGCTGATAGAAAAATCGATGCTTGGCGAAGCTGGCTTTTTGACAGGATTAAAGCAGGAGACGCTGCGCCCTATGATCGACTTAACGAAAAAAGTAGAACCTGGTTATGATGCAATTTTTACAGTTTCAGAAATGGAATCCAAAATGCGTGAATCGCAAATCAAGAAAACAAAAACAGTATGTACATTTTGCGGCGTGGGTTGCAGTTTTGATATATGGACAAAAGGGCGTAAAGTCCTAAAAGTTGAACCACAAATGGAAGCACCAGCAAATCAAATTTCAACTTGCGTAAAAGGGAAGTTCGGCTATGATTTTGTGAATAGTTCCGACAGGATTGTTCAGCCACTTATTCGACAAAACGGTAAGTTCTCATCCGTTTCATGGGACGTGGCGTTAGATTATGTCTCAAAGCGGTTACGTGAGATTTATGATGATTACGGTCCGGATTCTATCGGCTATATTTCTTCATCCAAATGCACAAATGAAGAAAATTACCTGATGCAGAAACTCGCAAGAGCGGTGATGAAAACAAATAATATTGATAACTGCTCGCGTTATTGTCAATCTCCTGCAACTTTTGCGTTAAGAAGAACGATGGGTTATGGCGGAGATACTGGCTCAATCTTAGATATTGCACAAGCAGACTTAGTCATGATTGTTGGAGCAAATCCAGCCGAATCGCATCCTGTCATTTCAACACGTATTCGCAGGGCACAAAAGAAAAATGGCCAAAAACTGATTGTCGCGGACTTACGCAAAAACGGAATGGCAGAGCGGGCAAATGTGTGGCTGCATCCAAATTCGGGAACAGATTTAGTTTGGCTCTCTGCGCTCACGAAATATATCATAGACTCTGGTTGGCATAATAAGTTGTTTATTGAAAAGCGTGTAAATGGGTTTGAAGAATACTATAAAACTTTGGAACCATATACGCTTGAATATGCTGAAAGGATAACAGGCATACCACAAGACCAGCTGATTGAAACAGCGAACATGATAAAAAATGCCGAAAAGGTATGTATCTGCTGGGCGATGGGTGTCACGCAGCATGTGAATGGAAGTTATACGAGTGCAGCTATTTGTAATCTCCTGCTTGTGACAGGACAAGTCGGCCGTCCTGGAACTGGTGGATACCCGCTTCGTGGACATAACAATGTACAGGGTGCAGGCGATTTCGGTTGTGCTCCGGATGTTATGCCAGGCTATGAATCCGTAGATGATGAAAAAGTACGCACCAAATACCACCTCGGATGGGGTGTTGAACTACCGTCAACAAAAGGACTCGATAACCATGACATGGTTGAAGCTATTCACCTTGGAAATCTGAAAGCTATGTACATTGTTGGCGAGGACATGGCTTTAGTAGACGCAAATGCAAATTACGTCCAACAAGCATTTGAGAAACTCCAGTTTCTAATCGTACAAGATATTTTCTTTAGCAAAACAGCAGAGTATGCCGATGTAATACTACCTGGTTGCCCGAGTCTTGAAAAAGAAGGAACCTTTACGAATACTGAGCGCCGTATTCAACGGTTGTATCAAGCACTTGATCCGCTTGGAGATGCAAGACCTGACTGGAAAATCATACAAGATGTCGCAAACCGACTCGGGGCAGAATGGCACTATGAACATCCAAGCCAAATTATGGCTGAGGCTGCTAGCCTTGCAGATTTCTTTGCAGGTGTAACTTATGAACGCCTTGAGGGCTACAAGAGTTTGCAATGGCCAGTTCAAGTGGATGGAACAGATTCTCCTTTATTATATCAAGACAGTTTCTTATTCCCTGATGGTAAAGCACGGCTTTTAAATATTACTTGGACACCCCCGATTCTTGCTACGGCACCTTCAAAGTATGATTTGATTCTGAACAACGGGCGTATTCTAGAACACTTTCATGAAGGCAATTTAACCTATCGTGTAAAGGGATTGGCTGAAAAAGTACCAGAGTGCTATGTGGAAATATCGCCTGAACTCGCACTTGAGAGAGGCGTTAAAGAAGGTTCGCTTGTTAGGCTTGTGTCACCTAACGGCGCCGTTAAGCTGAAAGCAGTTGTAACAAACCGTGTGAAAGGTAATGAGCTTTATTTGCCAATGAATAGTGCAAAGGGAGAGGAAGCCATTAATTATTTGACTAGCAGCCACCATGACGAACATACGGATACACCGGCCTACAAAGAAGTCGCAGTTTATTTACAAGTTCTGCAAAAAGAAGGCAAGTCGCCAATGAGACGAGGGAATTTCAGGCTAGGGCATCCAAATCCTTTGCCAGGCGTAATGGTGGAGCAAAAATGGGCTCGAAATGATTATAAGCCATTAGTAACGAACACTTCCGAAAAAATATAAAGGAAAAAAGGAGGACATAAAAATGGCTAACCCAATCCCTTTAGGTCAAGCACTCGTAGTGGATGAGTCAATTCGCCGCAGTCAAGCACTCGAAACATTACTTGAACAGTTAGCAGACAGAGAGCAAAGTTTGGTGCAGATGCTTGATATTATTGAGTTGCTTGATAAAAACAGAATGTTACCTGCAATTGTTGCGGTGCTCGAACAAGGTAACGACGTTTTGCAAATTTTACTGGAGCAACTGGAACGGCCGGAATATGTCCGAGGTATACAAAACATGATAAGCATAATACAATCGCTAGCAACTTCTGATTTTTCGACAATAAAAGTTTTCTCATCAGCAATAACAGATGGTATCCAGGTTGCTGAAACTGGAGAAGGGTTGCACGTAAAAAATGTATTTGAAATTCTAAAACTATTACGTGACCCAGATATTGCAATGATGATCTCCTTTGTAGCAACAATATTGAAATCGATGGGAAGAAATCTATCAAGTAACATTGAAAATGGAAAATCAGGAGTGGCATCATCATGATTCCATCGATCAATGTCTATACAACTGAGCTGCCACTTCGTTCGAGAAGAGTTTGTTTGCGATATTCAGATACAGACGGATTTTTTGAGCAAGAATCAGTTGTTGCGACAGAGTATGCCTTAACGGTTTATGTAAACGAAAATGAGATGGCAACAATTGTGTGCACCCCAGAGCATATGGACGAACTAGTCATCGGTTTTCTTGCTTCAGAAGGTGTTATTCGAACAAAAAGTCAAATTAAGAATGTCTTAATCAACACACGAATGGGTACCGTACGAGTAAAAACGGCTACAACCGTAAACTTCAATCAAAAATTCTACAATAAACGCTATATTGCTTCTTGTTGCGGAAAAAGCCGGCAATCCTTTTATTTTTATAACGACGCTCATACTGCAAAAGTAATCGAAGATAAAACCTGTATCTCTTCAGATAGTATCTTTTCACTCATTGAAAATATGGAAACAGAAGCCGATTTGTTTCATGAAACTGGAGGTGTTCATATAGCGAGTTTGTGTGATGCAAACGGAGTACTTGTATCAAGAATGGATATTGGTCGCCACAATGCATTGGATAAACTCTATGGATTCGCTATTGATAAAAAAATAGATTTGCAAGGGAAAATGATAGCATTCAGCGGCAGACTGTCATCAGAAGTATTATTAAAGGTTGCAAAAATTGGAGTGGGAATTGTTATCGCACGTTCCGCGCCTACCGAACTCGCTTTAAACATTGCCGAAGAATTGAAAATAACAGCGATTGGGTTTGTAAGAGGAAAATCATTTAATGTTTATTCACATCCCTGGCGGGTAAAAACAAATCAAAAAGTAGCCAAAGAGGTGGGCTCAATTTGACAAATAATCTTAATCCTAAACATCAACAATTCACATTTGGCCCACGTGTTGATATATCTTCGATTCCAACACAGGTCGTACAAAACTTACAAGAAATGTTGGACGATTTGGGAGGTGTACCGCCTAATGTGGTGACTTTAAACGGTTTTTTTGCTCGGTATAATCCGAATGGAGACTTGTTAGTAGATCTATTCATTCGTAATGGGTTGAAAACTCCAATTCGTGATTTTCACGGCCGAGTACAGGTTATAACAAGGGAAAGAAATGTAATCGCCGTAGATGACTTTCAGTTCACTCTTGCGGAATTCGGAGAACTTCAGAGCGGTAATTCAAGACCGTGGACATTATTCTTTGACCGTAGATGCGTCATGCGGCGTTTAGAACCGATAGGGTTATATACCTTAGATACTCGTATGTATTTTGAGAAATCGCAATAGAATCAATTTTTATTAACTCAGTTAGAGTAAGCGGAATATTTCAATATTCAAAATATTCAAGTCTAATTAGTTGGCCCTTTCGAAAATTTTAGTATCTAGTAGGAGGAAAATAACGTGACAGTATTTAGCCTTGGCCAGTCGGCATTTTTTCCTATTGCGGTAGGTTTTTTCGGATTGGGAACTGGTTATTTCATTTGGGGGGGGCAGGCCCTTTTTGGGTTTCCAAAATCAAGCCCAGAAGTAAATCGAACCATGGGGATGTGGGGATTTTGGATGCCAGGGTTTATGCAGTTTATTACAGGTGTTTATTTAATGATCGGTCTCACATGGTTTGGTGTTTTTACAAAGGCTCCTCCTCTATATATGGCTGCTCTGGCATTCACGGCGTATGGTATTCACTGGTTTGCTATGGCACATCGTCGCTACATCGGAAGTAGTGATGAACCAGACGCTTGGATGGCAATTGCATTTTTGTTGGTTTCTATTCTTGGTATGCTTATATTTTTTGGCGCGCATGATGTGCCAGTCGCGATTGTCTTTATTGGCCTAGTACTCATATATGCATGTGAGATACCCGCGCGTTTTACTCATGCAACGAGTTGGGCACGCTTGGTTGGGCTATTGCAGTTTTTAACTGGCATTTGGCTTATGTATATGACATTTGCAACAGCATACAATTTATCGCTTGGTACTCATTGGTGGTTATAGTACCAATAATCGTGAGTAAATATTAGGTAATAAGTACTCTCTATTGGATGCACTCCTGCCTGTAGAGGCGGTAGATTCTTATTGTGCGTCACGCATGGAGATTGACTAGGTATGAAAACCTCAAGTCAGTGTTTGTAGTTACCCAGTGCTAGCCAAGGATACGCAATCACAAGGGGGGGCAAGTCTGAAGGATGGTATTGAGCCAATAGGGTGAACATAATAAATAGAGAATATCTAAACAGTTGATCACAGCATTATTCATCTAGGTTTTATAGCTCCTTCGAGTAATGGTTGTTAATACACGGATTGATATTAGATTGGAATATTTCTGGTGGCCATTTCGCCATTCATCTCACCTCTCTAGAAGTGGTGAGATGAATGGTGTTTTATTCTTACTAGTTATTCTATCAGTATACTGTTAGTATTTTTACAATATAGTCAGAATTTGATGGATATGCTGTCCAAAAATTCACGACAATATTGTCACTATATGGTATAAACCAGAGCCGCGATTGTGACCCTGGTATTTTGAATTGCTTAGTTTAAAAGCCAGATTTCCATTCCACAAAATACCTTTTGGTATAGCA
>JAKADF010000208.1 GCA_021820805.1 Bacillota bacterium | reverse complement strand
CGATCTGTCAGGAATGGTGCAGCAAAACATGCTGAGAATGTTGCCTCAGGGCTCACGACTCCACGTTCAGTTCCAGCCAGCTTACTTGTGTAGCCGAGAAGGAAATGTTTCTTCGCATCTTCTGGATTCAGTCTTGAAACTGCTGGGAGCACACCTGATGCATCAGCAGACAGGAACAAAATTACTTTAGGATGGCCGCCGCGTCCAGACGGCTCTACATTCCGGATATGATTAAGCGGATATGCAGCACGTGTATTTTCTGTAAGTGTTCGATTATCGTACAACGGTTCTCGTTTTTCATCATAGACTACATTTTCTAAAACGGCCCCAAACTTGACCGCATTAAAGATGTCAGGTTCTTTCTCTTGTGAGAGGTCGATGCATTTTGCATAGCAACCCCCTTCTAAATTAAAGACTCCATCCTCACCCCAGCCGTGCTCATCATCACCAATGAGACGTCTGTTCGGATCAGCTGATAAAGTGGTCTTGCCAGTTCCAGAAAGTCCGAAGAAGAGTGCAACATCATTATCTTCCCCTATTGATGCGCTGCAGTGCATAGGCATTACACCTTGCAAAGACAAATGATGATGCATCATCGTGAAAATCGATTTTTTCAGCTCACCTGCATATTCAGTTCCGCCTATCAGAATTATGTTGCGCTTTGGATGAAGTACGATAAATGTTTCAGACCTTGTACCATCCAATTTTGGATCCGCCATCATTGTCGGAGCTGCATACACAGTGTACATAGGTGCACGATTGTCTTGCTGTTCCACAAACATACGTTGTACAAATAAATTATGCCATGCGTACTCTGTATAAAAACGAACTGGCACCTGATATTCTGGATGCTGATTGACTGCGCCGTCATATACAAAGCAGCCGATACGCTCCAAATGTGATTTTACTTTTGAGAATAAACGTTCAAACTGACTCTCATTTAGCCATTGA
Source organism: Bacillota bacterium (assembly GCA_021820805.1). Next base: position 5,435 of record JAKADF010000208.1, on the reverse strand, counting down.
TGTTGTTCTGTCGGAAGAGTACAGTCTTCGAACTCAACAAAATATTTATCCTTTGGAGAGCGTCCTGTAAATTTCCCAGTATGCGCGCAAAAGGCTCCATTGGCAAGCAAAACGCCTTCTTTGCGAGCAATCGCAGATTCAATCAATTCAGCAGGCGTTAAACGCTGCATATTTGTAAGTTCCACAAGACCACTCCTTGTACAAGGTCAATATTTCATTCATATTATGACATACTTGTTCAATGATTTCTCTTCAAAAAGTATAACACTTTATGTTGAAACAGTGAACATTATTATGTGCCATATGAGACACAACAATGCACGGCAAAAGACCAAGTCCTCCATTTTTATTCAGCTGGTTTACCACGTTTTTTTGCCTCAGTTAACTCCTCGCATAGTTTGGCTCGAAATGCATATACTGCTTCTCCAGGCTCAGCTAACTCAGCTTCACGGAAGCGTTCGAGCCAAGGGCCGCCTCGAAATGGAGCCACATTATGGGGTGCCACGCGCACCTCGTAGATTGTATTTCCACCCTCATCAACATTCGGCAGTTTCCTTATTGTCCTTACTATAACATTCGCTGTCTTTGCATCAATTGGGTCACTAATCAGTTCAATGTCCGCGAGCGGAAATAAAGTATGTAGCCATGTCCATTGTCCCATAACATGTCCTCCTTCATGTTTAGGGTAACAAATCGCGTATATAATGAAAACTAAATCTAGAGCAAGTTTTTTTGAAAGGCTGTGCTTTCATGGACGAGCGGCTCATTTCATATTTATATTTTTTTAATGTGAAACAAGATTATTACGAATGCCACGAATACGGGGAGCACCTATGGCTGGAACTAGGCCGACCGGTGATTCTTAAAGGTCTGATTCAGTCTGCTGTTTGTTTATACCACCTTCATAATGGAAACCTTACAGGTGCCAGACGAATGTGGGCAAGGGCAAGGGTATATCTTCTAGAAGGGGTTCCGAATTATGAGGGTATCAACACTGCAAAGCTCCGGGATGATATAGACTCCATTTTTAATGCAATTAAACCTTACGTTCATATGCAGATGGTTTCGCCAAAAGTAATACAAGACTTAATGCTGCCTAAGGTAACAATTGAAATATTAGACCCTGAAACAGTTGACAAAATATCCGTGTGGATTCCTAAGCCGCTTCACACACCAGACTAGTACTCGACTACAAATAAGCAGGAATGTCTTATAGCGTGTATAATACCTTTTGTAAACTTCTATTCTAAAGATTCCCGTGCATTAAAAATGAGGTGACTCGTATTGAAGGTTCGCAAGGCGGTTATACCTGCAGCTGGATTCGGAACTCGTATGCTGCCGGCAACAAAAGCTGTGCCTAAAGAAATGTTGCCAATCCTGAATAAGCCATGCATTCAGTATATTGTTGAAGAAGCAGTTTACGCTGGCATCGAAGAAATACTAATTATTACAGGAAGAACTAAAAAGGCAATTGAAGACCATTTTGACCGCTCTCCTGAACTCGAATTCCACTTGGAACAAAGTAGAAAATCGACTATGCTTACAGAAGTCAAGGCAATTTCTGACTTAGTAGATATACATTACGTAAGGCAGAAAACGCCCCTAGGATTAGGCCATGCAATTTTGTGCGCCCGCTCATTTGTGGGAAATGATCCATTTGCAGTACTGCTTGGTGACGATATTATACAATCTAAAATCCCTGTTACCCACCAACTTATGGAACACTACACTGGAGACAACCGCGCGCTGCTTGGCGTTCAGCATGTTCCGTCATATGATGTGTCCAAGTATGGAATAGTGAAACCACTAAGCGAGTCATCGCTTACATCAAAGTGGATTCCGATTGAAACCGTAGTAGAAAAGCCAAAGGAGGAGAATGCGCCTTCAAACCTGGCTGTTCTCGGACGTTACATTTTACCCCCGACAATTTTCGATGCACTTGAAGACACACCGATTGGTCATGGCGGAGAATTACAACTTACAGATGCAATTCAACAACTTGCACTGAGAGGTCAAGTAGATGCATATCAATTCGATGGCGTGAGACATGATATTGGAAATTTGGAAGGTTGGCTGAAAGCAAACCTATCGTTTGCTATGGCGGAGCCCCGACTTGCTGATGCAATCTTATCGCAGCTTTCTGCGGACGAGCGAGTCAGACGTCAATTTGCTTTATAGCATACGACTTGCATGGCCTAGTTCGTATAGGCCATGCCCGTTTAATGCTGTTAGATTTAATACGGCATTCAAACCGGTTTCATCGCTTCAAACGGCTGATGACAAGATCTGCAATAAAACATTGAACGACAAGCGGTAGGTCCAAACATATTTTCAAGTACGGTATTTTCTGATTCACAAAATGGGCATGTTGCAGTAAATGTTTTCAATTTATGCAATTGGCATTTTGGCGGGGAAATTCCAAACTTGTGCAGGTTTTGACGTCCTTTCTCTGAAATTCTATCTGATGTCCATGGCGGGTCATACACAAATTTAACAGAGACATTACTGACTCCTATTATTTTATAGAGCTCATTCTCCACATTTTTTCGAATCAATTGTGTCGCTGGACACCCCATGAATGTAGGGGTTAAACTGACGAACACAGTCGTTTCTTGTACACTCACTTCATTTACAATGCCAAGGTCTACAATGCTGATAGCAGGTATTTCTGGGTCATGTATTTGATAGAGCGCATCCCAGACTAAAGCATCAAGTTGCACTTCTTTTTGCTCTCCATTCAACAGCAACACTAACACCCCCTACCATGTTGCAGATCTATCAATTTCATGAACTTCCAAAAGTGTCTCAATCAACTCATCTAGTGCATCGGAATGATTAGTCCGCGTCCCAACAGGGACTGTGAGTTTTGCTGTTTTATCAATAATGCCAGACTCCTTAAGCACCTTTTCAATACGCAAAAGCCATTCACGCTGTAAATCCGAAACGGTTTGTGTTAAAATACCGAATTCAGAAAACTCTTTAAAACCTTCAGGAAGTGCAAACAAATCGCCAACATTCCCCCACAAAATTCCAAAACCTCTTTTTAACCGTTCCAATGCTTCTCCGCCTGCAGTCCCTAAACGACGAACTAAAGTCTCCATGTGGATTAAATGATAATGTTCTTCCCGTTTCATCTTTCGTGCACCAAATGCAATAGGTAAATAGGATGAATCTATCATTGCATCTAACCGAACATCGTCAAAAGTATCATACAGGTAATGCCTCAAAATGGTTTTCGCCCAATCTCCGTTTGGAAGTTCCACAAACACCGCATTCATTCTTTGAGGAGATTTCCTTTCAAAAGCAATCACATCAATATCGCCCTCACCAAACTCTTCGAGTAACGAATAAAAGTAGTTTGCGTGACCAACCTCATCCTGTGCAATAGAACTAAATGCGATATCTTCTTCAATCTCAGGTGCAACACCCAGCCATTCTGAATCACGGTGTCCAATGACCAATTCATCGTCCGCCACCATATACAGGAAACGAATTAACGCATTCACGTATTCTTTATCTTTTTGCGCTTCTTTCGCATTTTCAATTTTTATCATCAGACATCAGTCCTTTACAATATCCTCCCACTGTAATTGCCGCTGTTTAAACATTTTCCAAAGTGCAGCGTTTTCCGAGTAACCATCAACGCGCCTATAAGCCCTATCAAATTCAGAGGCAAAAAAATCCTTATCCGAATACTCTGTACTCGAAACATATTTTTTTGGAACTACCCAGACACACACAGCCTTGTCTCTGCGCAGAAAGTTTTCCCTAGCCAAGTGAAGTGCAATATCGGGCGACGGTGCGAGTACGCTCCCAACGTGTTGATGGTGGTCTAGGTGTGTATTCTGAATAAAAACTTCATAGACATCATAGAGTCCAGATTTACTCGCTTCAGACATCATTTTGCCCCTTTCTATATCGTCAGAGCTTGTTCTGCTGACCTTTTCATCGCTTCTCGAACCCACGACTGACCATCAAGTGCATTTTTTCTTAACGTGATCCGCTCTTGCGACATTGGCCCAGCATTTTCTCGAACAATTTTTGAGAAATGCTCCCAATCTGGCTGTGTATAGCTCCATAACTTTGTTAATTCATCAAATGACAACAATCCATCAGGAATAGTGAGCCCGAGTGAATGAATACGTGGGACATAACGCGTTATAAATTTTTGACGCAATTCTTCATTGGTCTTATCACGAAGTTTATATTTCATCATTTTTTCGGCTGATTTAGATATTGCACAGGGACCGAAGAAAAACATCAGGGACTCCCACCATCGGTTCACAGCTTCCTGCAACATTTGCCTTTGTACTAATGTCCCATTAGCCATCGCGAGAATAATTGACTCCCCGTGCTGCATGTGAAAACTTTCTTCTGCGACGATTCGCTTTAGAACCCTCGCATAAGGCCCATACGAGGTGTTTAACAATGCGGTTTGAGAAATGATAGCAGCTCCATCGACCAACCACCCGATAACGCCAGCATCCGCCCACGTAGGTGCAGCCATATGAAAAACGTTGTGAAACTTAATGTTGCCTGTAAATATATCGTGAATCAAATCCTCCCGGTATAGGCCAAGCGGCAATGCCAGTTCTTCTGCAACCCGAAGCAAGAGTTGACCATGCCCCATTTCATCTTGTACCTTCGACATTATTCCAAGTTTACGACGCATATTGGGGGCCTTGGGTACCCACTCTTTCTCCGGATATGCACCCATAATTTCACTAACACCATGCATCTGGATAAATTTTAAAACTAAAAATCTATAATCATCAGGCATCCAATCCGTTGCTTCAATTTTTTCACCTTTTTCAATACGTTCCATAAAATGAGCGTAAAGTTCTTCATCCCCCATGCCTTTTCACTCTCCCTTAACGGCATTCTATATATGTAACCCTCGTAGTAAAACAGTGGATAACCTTTCGGCAACCTCCTCTGCCTTTAACGAACCTTTCGGGTCGTACCATTGGTAGAGCCAGTTTGCTACAGAAAGTGTTACTATTCTTGCAAAACGCGCAAACTCATCGTGAAACTCGCCGGATTTAACGCCTTCTGAAATGATTGAAGCCCATAATGCTTCATAACGGTCACGTTCTCGTTGAATGATTTCTCTTCTTTCTGGTGATAATGCCTTCCATTCATGAGAGAATACTGCTGCCGCATCCAAATGCTCTGTAACGACCGCAACGTGGGCAGAAAAAGCAGCATGAAATTTAGCGGTGGCACTTGCTTTAGAAGCAACGATTTCCTCCAGATTTCGAACAAAGTGATTTGCCACATCATTTGTTATTTCGAATAATAAATCTTCCTTTGTTTTAATGTGGGCATATAAGCTTCCTGAAAGCATACCAGCCCTATCAGCGATATCACGAATAGATGTTGCGTGATATCCTTTCTCACGAAATAATTCTTTCGCCACATCGACGATTTGTTCT
>JAKADF010000207.1 GCA_021820805.1 Bacillota bacterium | reverse complement strand
GACCGTAGTGGTGCTGAAGGCATCTATATTTGTACAGATGTTTCAAGTGAAATGGATGTTAAATACATGGCTTCAATTGTTCAATCTACTTATGGAAAAGTGGACGTACTATTCAACACTGCAGGTTTTATGACAAACGCATCAGCCCTTGAGGAAACCTCTGAACAGTGGGATAGGCTGCTTAGTGTGAACCTCAAAGGAATGTTTTTAATGTGTAAACATATCATTCCATTACTATTCAAAGCTGGCGGGGGTTCCATTATAAACACTTCATCTGTAGCAGCAATACTTGGCCACCCGCAGCTTGTCGCATATGCTGCATCAAAAGGTGGCATTATATCGCTTACAAAAGCGCTGGCCCGTGATCATGCGAAAGACAATATCCGCGTAAACAGCATCAGTCCAGGCACAATTAATAGGCCAAAAGATGTTGCGAGTGTCGCACTTTTCTTGGCTTCCGATGAATCTGCACTAGTAACTGGAACGAATATTATTGCAGATGGCGGAATGCATATAAGAGGAGAACAGCCTTTAGAATGAAAAGTAGCTTTGCAAAGAAAGCGTGGCTCCGTGGTTCGCTGCGGCGACCACGCTTCTTTACGATGCCGTCTAATCATCGTGTGACCATATTCACATAAATAGTTGGGTAATTGGTCTATTTTAAATACATAGAATATTCGTGTTCTCAAAAAATATACTAGAAGGTGATTAAGTGCCAAAGACCTTATTTGAAAAAATATGGGAGAAGCACGTTGTTTACTCTGAATCGGATAAACCGGATTTAATCTATATAGACCTTCACTTGATTCATGAAGTGACCTCCCCACAGGCTTTTGATGGTATCCGCAAGTCTGGACGTACGGTAAGAAGGCCCGATTTAACAATTGCTGTGATGGATCATAACGTTCCAACTACAGACAGGTCAGCGCCAATAAGGGATAGATTAGCAGCGCTGCAAATGGAGAAACTCAAGACCAATTGTGAGGAATTCGGCATTGATCTCCGCGATTTGCACCATAGCGAGCAAGGAATTGTACACGTCATTGGACCAGAGCTTGGTTTAACGCTCCCCGGTAAAACAATTGTCTGCGGTGACAGTCATACATCAACCCACGGCGCATTTGGTACCCTAGCATTCGGAATCGGAACAAGTGAGGTTGAACATGTGCTTACTACTCAATGCCTTGTTCAACATAAACCCGGAACAACGAAAGTTGAATTTATCGGCAAGAAACCAAATGGAATTAGTTCAAAAGACATGGTTTTAGGCCTTATTTCGAAATTTGGGACGCACTTTGGCACAGGTACTGTTCTGGAGTATACAGGCGAAGCAGTTTCTGATTTGACGATGGAAGAGCGAATGACCATTTGCAATATGTCGATTGAGATGGGGGCACGCGCAGGGCTAATTGCTCCAGATGAGAAGGCATTTGCTTATCTCCGCGGTAAGAAATATGCTCCAACCGGAGAAATGTGGGACAAAGCAATGGAAGATTGGAAAGAGTTATATACAGATGAAGGCGCGACGTACGACCAAGTTGTACAGTTAAATATGGATGAACTAGTTCCACAAGTGACTTGGGGAACGAATCCAGGGATGGGGACTGGCATTGATGGAGTCGTGCCAAACCCAGACGATTTTGCCGATGAATCTGAACGGAAATCTGTAATGCGTGCTCTTGAATATATGGATCTCAAGCCGGGAACACGGTTGAAAGATATTTATATCGATCGCGTCTTCATTGGCTCCTGCACAAACGCCCGCATTGAAGACCTCAGAATTGCTGCACAGGTCGTTCGCGGCAAAAAGGTTGCAAAAACAGTAAATGCAATGGTAGTCCCCGGTTCTCAGCTTGTTAAAAAACAAGCCGAAAAAGAAGGATTGCACGAGATTTTTATCGAATCAGGCTTTGAATGGAGAGAGCCTGGATGCAGTATGTGCATTGCAATGAATGCAGATCACCTTGAACCTGGAGAACGATGCGCATCCACTTCCAACCGTAACTTTGAAGGCAGGCAAGGACGCGGAGGCAGAACGCACCTTTGCAGCCCAGCGATGGCTGCGGCGGCGGCAATTGCTGGGCATTTCGTGGACGTACGTAATTTTTAAATTCTCGAAAAATTCCAAAGGAACGGTGATTAAATATGGAAGAGTTTAAAACGCACAGAGGGCTCGTTGTTCCACTGGACCGTGCCAGTGTCGATACGGACCAAATTGTACCAAAGCAATTTTTAAAACGGGTTGGCAGAACGGGATACGAACATGCCTTGTTTTTTGATTGGCGGTTTAATCTGGATGGGACTCCAAAATCGGAATTTGTGTTGAATAATCCCAAATACACTAAATCTACAATATTGCTTGCAAGGAATGATTTCGGCTGCGGATCGTCAAGAGAACATGCAACTTGGGCACTACAGGACTACGGCTTTAAAGTTATCATTGCGCCGTCTTTTGCAGATATTTTCTATAACAATTGTTTTAATGTAGGGCTGTTGCCTATTACCCTGAAACATGAAGACGTTGACTTGCTTTTTGAGATGGAGAAAGAAGAAGCTCGAGGCTTGCGGTTGACCGTTAATTTAGACTTGTGTCAGGTGCGCAACGACTCAGGTGACTTTGTCCGTACATTTGAACTAAATGACTTTCGAAGGGAATCGTTGCTCAAAGGACTTGACTCGATTGGTCGAACATTGGACAAAAAAGACTTTATTGCGGCCTATGAAGCAAAAATACCAACTTATACGGTGCCGAGACAGGTTATCAATAATTAGTTGTCGAACCCAAACTAAGTCCATAGCCTGAAAGTGGCTGAAAAATGGATTAGGGGGTGTCTAGTTTCAATATGGATACGAGTATGAATGTGGGTTTTATCCAGATAGAAGAGGCGTACGAGAGAATACGAAATCAAATCGTACAAACACCGCTTTTATTTGCGCCTTATATCTCAGAACTAGCCGGGACAGACGTCTATCTGAAATGCGAAAACCTACAGCGGACAGGGTCTTTCAAAATTCGAGGAGCCTTAAATAAGCTGACAAGTATTCTTCAAAACAACAAAGAGACAAGCGGCGTAATCACAGGTTCTTCCGGAAATCACGGTCAGGCAGTTGCTTATGCAGCCAAGCTGCTCGGCGTCAGCTGCACGGTTGTTGTTCCAGAGGATGTGCTTCAAATAAAGGAACAAGCTATCCTGAAGTACGGGGCAGAAGTAATTCGTCATGGGAAGACTTCCAGCGAACGGATTGAGTTAGGATTAGAGTTAGCGAAGAAAAAAGGGCTTGTGTTTGTCCCTCCGTATGACGATGCGTTTGTCATTGCTGGACAAGGGACCGCAGGACTCGAGATTGCTCATCAATTGCCTGACGTACAATCGGTTTTTGTACCTGTAGGCGGTGGGGGACTCTTGTCTGGAATATCAACCGCCATAAAGAACAAATGTCCGAATGCACGTGTATACGGTATTGAGCCCGCTATTGCGAATGACACGTTTCTTTCGAGAAAAGAAGGGCGAATCGTAGATATTGGTGCAAGTACTACAATTGCTGACGGCCTTCGTACAAACCACCCAGGAGAACTTACTTTCCCAATTGTACAGAAGTATGTAGACGATATTCTGCTGGTTAGCGAAGAAGAGATTCTAGAGGCGTTCTCTATTGTACTTGAAAGTTCGAAAGTGCTGGCTGAACCCTCCGGATGTGTCAGTGTCGCTGCGGCTTTAAAGGCGGGATCCAAGGTAAAGGGGCCGATAGTCTGCGTTATCAGCGGAGGAAATATTGATCTTTCTACCGTATGTAAGATTGTTCAGGGTACATTGTAAAGGATTCGAATTTTGCAAGTTATAATAATTTAATACTGAAGCAGGTTTATTCGGTATCGCAAAAACATTCGTTTCTTGCGGTGCCGAATTTTTTAACTAGCCTATAAGCCTATAGTTCAGTTAATATATAGATATAATTAACAGAAGTTTAAACAGAGGGATGCATAGTGTTTGTTACTAAAATTCAACCTCGTGTATCAGAAACGGATGGCGCAGGACATATCAATAACACAACAATACCAATTTGGTTTGAATCAGGAAGAGATGAAATATTCCGATTGTTCACTCCTGATTTGTCCTTTGAAAAATGGAGATTGGTTATCGTTAATATGAATATTGATTTTATTAAAGAATGTTTTTATGGAAAGATAGCAGAAGTTCAAACAAAAATTCTGAAGGTTGGCAATACAAGCTTCCAAATCAGCGAAGAATTACTGCAAGACGGACAAGTATGCGCTAAAGGGCACAGTACATATGTACACTATAATTTTTCTTTGCGCAGACCGGAACCGATACCTGAGCACGTCAGAATGAAATTAGAGGAACACCTCGTTTAATTAGATATTAAGTCAAACACGGGGCACCAATTTGTGCCTAGATAAAAATTGAAATGGGGCGAATGGAATATGCGAGAAGTTTACATTGTTTCAGCTGTGCGAACTGCAATTGGCAGATTTGGCGGGAGTTTACAACCGCTTACTTCATCCGAGCTTGGAGCGGTTGTGATTCGGGAGGCAGTTGAACGTGCTCATATTGACACTGCGCAAATAGAAGAAGTTATTCTTGGAAACGTGTTTCAGGCAGGAGGCAAGGCGAACCCGGCAAGACAAGCAGCTTTAATCGCTGGATTGCCAGTAGAGATTCCTGCAATGACCATAAACAAACAGTGCGCCTCCGGGCTTCGTTCTATCACAATAGCATACCAAGAAATCTTAGCTGGTGAGGCAGATTTAATTGTTGCAGGCGGTACAGAGAGTATGAGTAATGTTCCCCACCTGCTTCTTGACGCTAGATGGGGCAAGAAAATGGGTTCATTATCAGCGGTAGATGGATTACTTTACGATGGGCTTCATTGCGGTATTGAAGGTTATCATATGGGCGTAACTGCTGAAAATATAGCAGAGCAGTATGGAATCTCTCGAGAAGACCAAGACGATTTCGCATATTCCAGCCAGCAAAAAGCTTTATCTGCAATTCGAGAGGGAAGATTCGAAAAGGAGATTGTTCCCGTAGAAGTCCCTTCGAGAAAAGGCTCTTTTACTTTTAAGATAGATGAACATCCGCGTGAGACGACAACCGACCAATTGCAAAAGTTGTCGTCAGCTTTTACGTCAAACGGCAGCGTTACAGCAGGAAACTCTTCAGGCATTAATGATGGAGCGGCTTGTGTCGTTTTGGCTTCAGGCGAAAAGGTTAAGGAGTTGGGATTAACTCCAATTGCACGAATCCGATCCGTTTCATCTGCCGCAGTCCCGCCATCCATTATGGGGATTGGGCCAGTACCTGCAACAAAAAAAGCGCTCTCCAAAGCTCAAATGACAATAACGGATATCGACCTTATAGAATTGAATGAAGCATTTGCAGCACAGTCGCTTGCTGTTATTCGAGAGTTAGATATTCCGTCAGAGAAGGTCAATGTTAATGGTGGAGCAATTGCCTTAGGACACCCAGTTGGTTGTTCAGGAGCCAGAATTGTAGTCACTTTGATTCATGCTTTAGAGCAAAAAGAAAAGCAAATAGGTCTAGCAACACTCTGTATTGGCGGCGGGCAAGGTGCTTCCATTATTGTTGAGCGCGTTTAAGATTAGTTTGTGGTTTATTACTGTAATGAATAATGAATGAGATGGCTTTTAACCTGCACCTGGCGTGTAGGTTTTTTTGTAGCAACTGAAGCTTTCTGATGAATCTAATCATGAAGGGTATACGTTACGAGTTGAAAATAGACAAATTATTAAGTAGCTATTGAATACTTTGATGTTTGTATTGACTCTACGCTTATATCTGAGTACTATGTAGTTACATACCTAAGTTACACTATTAAATTCTTAAAATTAGGGAGGTACAGGAAAGAATGAAAAAAGGGGTCAAACACGTTGCTATGATGTCGGCAGTAACCTTAATGGGTATTTCAACTATTGCTGGTTGTGGTACTACTAATTCAACTGCAACAAGTAGTAATTCTTCTAGTGGAAATAGTACAGCAAGTTCAGGTTCAAGCTCATCCTCAAGTCAACCTGCTCCGAAAACGGTCTCAGATTTAAGTAAATTTACAAATCTTGATTCTTCAGGGAAACAAATTAAACCAAACTTTACTGTGGCATTCGCAGAGACGGATATGAACAGCCCGTGGCGCGTTGCTGAGATGAATGATTTCAAAACCTATGCGAAAAAGCTTGGTGTTAATCTAATATGGAATCAGGCAAATGAAAGCGTTTCAACAGAACTTAGTAATGTGCAAGATTTGATTGCAAAGAAGCCAAATGTATTAATTGTTGATCCTGAGGCTACAGCCCCATTAACTCCAGTTATTAATATGGCCCAATCCGCTCATATTCCACTTATTGTTGTTGACCGGGCGCTT
>JAKADF010000206.1 GCA_021820805.1 Bacillota bacterium | reverse complement strand
GTTTTGGAATGTGCACATACAGTATCCAACTTCAAGCAATAGAACCCCCAACTCAATACGGTAAAGATCACTTGAACCGATTAAAGCTACTTTTGAATAGGTTTCTGTAACTGAGACGTAACATACGCCAATCGGAATCCCATACGTTCTACATTTCGCTGAGAAGCGGAATCGGGATCAGTCTCGATAGTTGCTAGATTAGAACCATGTTCCTTTGCGTAGCGAAGCCTCCAATCCAGTAGTGCAGTTTGTAACCCACGTTTTCGATAAGATGGGAGAGTGCTGGTCGAAAACAATGCAGAAACCTGTTCACCAATCTCCAATACCCCACCTGCACAAATTCGACCATTTTCGATTGCAACAACGGGAATATTATTAGGAACACGGAAAAATGTACGATCTAATACAATATCCTCAACCAACGGAAGTTCATCTGAATCCTCAAATCCAGCAGAAAGTGTACGCGCCCATTCGATTTCTTCCGATGCTTGCGCAACCCGTATTCGGTCATCTGGATTAGTAAATGGCGATTCCCACACCGATAAATCAAGAACCCACCTATATGTAAAGCCTTTAAGAACATACCCACGTTTACGAGTGTTTTCAAGAAGTAAAGCATGCGCCAATGGACAAACTCGTATTGTTGCAGGGCAGTCATTGGAATTATAAAAATTCTCAATTTTATCTAGTACATCTTCACTTACTGGTGATGCCATACCGAGTCCAACTGCTTCATTTATTGGAGAATTAAGCCCACCATAAACCGCTACCGCACCGCCAAATTCAACAGCCTGAATTGGTGCTAGATTTAATTCCTTCTATGCCTTTACAAGCTCACGGTTTCCTATACGTAAATCTTCTTCAAGAAGAAACACCAAATCACGATTAAGAAACAATGGCAACATGGTCACTCCCCTTTTTTCCAATTAAATTTTGACCCAGGCAACAGATAATAATTAAAGATAACTACACCCGTTTCCACTCATGCTCATAATTAATCACTATCCCATCGTGATCGACATCTATTTTCGCTTCATAACCACTTCCGATAGATTGGTACAAATAAGTCTTTGAATTAATGCATGTGTATTTTTGCTCTAGCGGAGCAAGAGTTAAATCAGGAAATCTAATCCATACTGCCGTAAAATTCACACTGTCCCCAGGTGATAGATGGAAACGGTTAATCGGCAACATATTTGTAGATGGAGTGATCCCCAACTCAATATCTTTTACTCCACGAAAATCCTCCAATTCATATCCATTACAAAGCCAGCCATCTTTCATGGTACGTATTAGTGAAAGGTTATTCTGTTGTCCATTACTTCTTAACGTCAATTCGACGAAATGCGTCGCTCCATTATCCTCACATTCAACGCTATAAAAAACTGAAATAGGGTTGCCATTGAGTTGAGCAACTACTTGACCTCTAAGGGTGGTAAAAGGCTTGGTGTTAACTTCACAATATTCCATTCCGTTGCCGTCAACTCGTGACCATAATACAGATTGCATGATAGCAAGGCTCCTTACAGGAATCACTCTTCAACGTCGAGCACGAATATCAGAAATTATAACTATGAGGTATAACGCCTTATATAAAGGCTTCATAAACACACTCATCGGAAATTTTTAACAAAAAATTGAATACAGGCATACATCTTGTCCAGCTAGTATGATTTCTTTTTCCACCGACATCCCAATTATCTCTGCCACTCTTCGGGATGCAATGTTTCCTGGTTGTATTAATGATATAAACCGCTGTATCCCGAGCTGATGGCTTCCGTAATTCCTAAGAGCCAATGCTGATTCAGTCGCATATCCCTGTCTCCAATACCTGTGGGAAATCCAATAACCGATTTCAATTTCCTTTCTGCCCTCTATTTTTTGCGGTACAAGTCCAGCGTGTCCAATGGGAACATTTTCGTTTTTATTCATAAGAATCATTAGCCCCATATCCGAACCATTTTCATAGGTGCTGTAAATCCAATCTAAAAACCTTTTTGCACCTTCTCGATCTCTTACCTGACCATTACCAATAAATCGAACCATTTCGGGATCTGACAGCATAGAAACCAGAAAGTCAAAGTCCTCATCGCGGTATAAACGGAATTTTAATCTTTTCGACTCAATTGGCACTTTAATCACCCCCTCATTTGCCTTGTAACTCTTGGAAACCAACCTACACCTCGGCTGTTTGATATTCATTTTCTCGGATTCTACCGTAAAGTACCTTAAACTGTGCCAACCAGGTTACACCACATATGAGTGACATAATTCCGATAGCTAAACCAACTATTGGGACTCCGAATCTGGAAAGAAACAGCCCCATGAAAGCGTACGATAGTTGCATGAACCCACCATAAGTAGATCCATGTAAAGCAAATACTCGACCCCGAACAGCGACAGGTGTACTAATCTGCAAAATATATGTATCCAGGGGGATTATGATCCCCGAGCTTATCCGCATAAGTAAAAGCATGATTGCTCCAAAGAAAAAAACAGTAAATTGCGTCAAAAGAGCAAAGAAAAGTGCTTGCGTCACGTAAGCCAAACCATAGAAGAAGACCGCGCGAAAACGGTTTTCACCAACAAACTGATTCACAAAAAATGCGCCAATTAACACACCCATACCATCAACAACGTATAGTAGTCCTATGCCTAATCCACCCATGTTATAAACTTGTTGACCTAAAACAGGGATAAGTATGTAGTAACCGCCACCCGCAAGCCCCCAACTGATACCAATAATTACGATGGTTCTTACAACATTGTTACAGAGTACTTCATGAAATCCAGTTTTAAGCGACTGAGTGTACGCTTCGGCTCCTACAGTACTGCTAACTTCGCTCCAGTGACACTTTCGAATATGCCAAGCTGACCAGAGATACGACGTTGCATTCACTGCAAAACAAGCTATCGGGCCAACAGTGACAGATACTATTCCGCCTAAGGTTGCACCAACGATTTGTATTAATCCTGAAGTCTGTGATTCCAATGCATTTGCTATCACTAGTTCTTCACCTGTGACGATAAGCGGTACAACCGCATTACGAGCTGGATTAAACAGAATTCCCGCGATACCCATCAAGAAAGACACAATATAAAGAACGAAGCTCATATGAATTAACACGGATAACGACAGCGAAAGTGCAAATACAGCTCGAATTGAGTCAGTCCACAATAAAATTGTTCTTTTGGGGAATTTATCTACCAATGGACCCACAAAAGGACTAAGTAAAACACTGGGTAAGGAACGACAAAGAAGCACAAAACCCATCGCGATTGAAGAATGAGTTATGGTCAGGGTAACTTGGGCGAGAGCTACTTCGTTAAACCAATTTCCAAATTGACTTCCTATCGAAGCTAGCAAAAGGTTTCGATAATCGTAGTTGACACGTAGCAAATTAATACTATTCATAGATCCCTCCCCCCTTTTCAAAAGAGGTGTGCCTGTTCTTCGTGCATGACTTTACTCACCTATTTTCTTGTTGGAAAGATAGCTAAATAAGAGAATTTAAAAAGGAAAAAAGGACGTAAAATATCTATAACACACCCATTATCCGTTATGTTGAAAATAATCTTCCCTCGATAGCATAAATATACCTTTCAGCGGATTTCTGAACACATTCCTTTGCATTTTCACCCACTACACGATGGAAAGCATGATATATGCGGTCAAACTTAAGCACTGAAACCTTCTCCGAAATCTCAGCAACCTTTTTGGCAGGCAAAGGAATGAGATTTGGGTAGCTGTACATGAAACTTACCCATTTACGATCCGCAACCACTTGAATTATATCTCCTGTAAGGAGTACCCCTCGTTCATCGTATCCGTTTTCCCAATGAAGGACTGTTCCGCCTTTAAAATGTCCTCCAAGGCGATGAAGTGTAAGACCCTTTGCCAGTTGTAATGCCTCACCCGACCAAAATTGAATATTTTTACTAGGTTGCACTACCCATTCCTTATCATCCTCATGAATATAAATTGGCACATTCAATGCCTCTGCCCATTCCACCTGAGCTGAATAGTAATGAGGATGGGATAGTGCAATTGCTTGCAATCCTCCTAAACGTCTAACTTCAGCCAATGTCGTATCATCCAGATATGTAATGCAGTCCCAAAGAAGATTAAATCCTTCGTCTTGAACTAGGTAAGCCGTTTGGCCTATAGCGAAACTGGGTTTCGTAGTGATGCCATACAAACCTTTTTCCTCATAAAGAATTTCGTTTTTATATGTATTGTTTGCGCGCATTGTTTCTAATGTTGTCCATGTTTGACCGTTGGGATTAACATACTGGCGTTCCTCATTGCATATAACACATTTTTTCGGTGGTTCCGATAACAATGGATACTCAGTCCCACATGTGGTACAAATGTATTTTTGCACTTGTATTTCTCCTCTACATTTTTCATATTTCTATTACTGAATTTAATCTCAATCTATCTATAGGTATTATAATCTTAGTGATGGTTAAAACTGCTCAATGACTCGAAAGGAATTTTACGTAGGAATTTAAGAAAAATTTGTTTTTGACTACTGCGTGAAAACAAATTATTAAATTGGATCATATTCACATCATCCTTGAAGAAGCTTTTCGAACTCATTTAGATACATCATTCTACTTGGTTCAGCCGGGCTACCATGGGGTACAGCCGATATACGCTCCAAAATAGGAAATTGGCTGGATGAAGATACCATCAGTACACGATAGGCGCTAAGTTTACACTTTAGGATTACTTTGTGTTGATTGAGGTTAATGAAATTTCAAGTTCTCGTTTGAACCCACCAAAACCACTATTCGTAACACGAACAGCGCGCCCACCAGGAATTCGAACGATCCACTCAAGATCAAACAACCGACTTGTAACTGCTGCTCCAAGGGCTCCTGCCATATGGTGCCGACGTTCACTCCAGTCCAAACACTGGCGAGCAAAGTGGCGCCGCCCTCTCCCAATATCATTAAGGTTAATGCCGAAGTCTCTAAACCACTTGGCACCATCATCTGTCACCACGAAATCCCGATCCGCTTCTGTAATCAGTCCAAGCTCCAACATCTTGTCGGTTAGAGCTACGCCAACTTCACCAGCAATGTGGTCGTAACACGTACGGGCAAATTGAAGAGCCTTTGATTGTTCCGATTCCCAAAGTGAACGAACTGGTTTCTGTGGAGCAATCGAATTAAGAGCCTCCAAGGCTTGGCCCACCCCTGCGTTTGCCAAACGATAATAACGATGGCGGCCATACGACTCATGGACCAATAACCCGCCTTCCACCATTTTAGCAAGATGTGAACTAGCCGTTTGTGGTGTGATCCGAGCCGTACGAGCAAGTTCACTAGCTGGCAAAGCCTTTCCTCCGAGCAGGCACATTAGTATCGCCGCCCTGGATGTATCACCGATTAAAGAAGCTACTTCCACGATATTAGGTGTAGTCATGTTCAACGAACTCCAATCCTGATATGACCGAACATACATTTATAGTTCGATGATAATCGAATATTTACCGCATTACAATGAACGAGAAACAGACGAACTATATGGGAGGTCAAACGAAATGACGCAGTGTATAGAGGAATTAACGAAAACCTGTATTGTATATCCAAAAATATTATATTTTGGGACGCCGGTGATACTGCTCACGACACTCAATGAGGATGGTTCAAGCAACATTACACCAATGTCCTCTGCATGGGCGCTTGGCAATCGTATTATTCTTGGACTCGGTGAAGGTGGGCATGGGCTTGCAAACTTACGGAAGTATGGGGAATGTGTTGTTAATGTGCCAAGTCCAGAACTATGGCAGAATGTCGAAGCGCTGGCCCCGTTCACGGGAGCGAATCCAATCCCCGATTATAAGAGAGGGGTATTCCGCTATGAGAAAGACAAATTTGCGGTGTCTGGTTTGACTGCTATTCGGTCGCTCCACATTCTACCGAGTCGGATCGATGAATGTC
This sequence comes from Bacillota bacterium, assembly GCA_021820805.1. The sequence goes on along the minus strand of JAKADF010000206.1, from coordinate 456 downwards.
CGCTACAGATCGAGGCAAAAGTTGTCGACATTCATCTGACAGGAGAAAGTACACGCTTTGGTGTTATTGAAGTAGAGGTCGTAACCGTCCATGTTCACGAGGCTATTGTATTCGATGGCTCCCACATTAACACATCTGCTTGGAGTCCACTTATTTATAACTTTCGTCATTATTTTAGACTTAGCGAGGAACTGGGGAAGACTTTTCGCGCAGAAGTTTAAGAATACCCTAGTCAGGGATATATCATCTTCAGATCCGTGTCCAAGATAATGATTGTTACCTTGAAGGAAATCGAAAATCATCCGCGAATTTTCAGGGATGTAGGACTACGCTGTTGTGCAGTAGAACGTAGATTATCTTGGACACGAGGTTATCCATGCTCACTCATGAACTTGCGGATACCTTTCTCTCCGCTAACCAAAACAAATACTCCCGGAATACTCGGCGAGCGTATCA
>JAKADF010000205.1 GCA_021820805.1 Bacillota bacterium | reverse complement strand
CGTAACCTTTTGTAGAAGACTTAAGCCGGTCAAAAAAATCATAAACAATTTCTGATAAAGGCAGTTCATAAATAACAGTTGTCCTAGTTGCGTCAAGGTACTGCATATCCTTGAAATTACCGCGCTTTTCTTGACACAAGTCCATAACTGAGCCAACGTGATCTTTTGGAACAATGATGGACGCTTTTACATATGGCTCTTCAATATGTTCTACACGATCCGATGGCGGCACCTCACTTGGATTATCGATTTCTATCATGGTTCCATCAGTCAAGAATACGTGATAGATAACACTGGGTGCAGTCGTGATGAGCGTCAGCTGATATTCACGTTCCAGTCTCTCTTGCACAATTTCCATATGAAGCATGCCTAGAAATCCGCAACGAAAACCAAAACCCAGTGCACTGGAGGTTTCAGGCTCATAAGTGAGCGCTGCATCGTTCAATTCCAGCTTTTCTAGAGCTTCACGTAAATCCTGATAGTCCTTGCTGTCCACCGGATATAAGCCGCAAAATACCATTGGGTTACTCTTTCGATAACCCGGTAAGGGCGAAAGTGCAGGATGCAGAGCATCCGTTACCGTGTCACCAACCCGTGTGTCACGAACATTTTTAATACTTGCTGACAGATAGCCGACTTCCCCGGCAGACAAACTGTCAACTGGGATCATTCTTGGTTTGAAAACGCCAACTTCTGTCACTTCAAACTCTGCCCCGGTTGCCATCATACGAACACGCATACCTGGCCTGACCTCTCCATTAAATATACGCATATATACAATTACGCCACGATATGCATCGTAGTGAGAATCAAAAATTAAGGCTTGGAGCGGTTTTGTTTCGTCACCTACGGGTGCAGGCACCTTCTGTACGACTTGTTCCAAAATCTCTTCGATTCCAATCCCAGCCTTTGCAGAAGCTAGAACTGCATCACTTGTATCTAAGCCGATGATATCCTCAATCTCTTGCTTAACACGCTGTGGCTCAGCACTTGGCAAATCAATTTTGTTTACAACTGGCAGAATCTCCAAGTCATTTTCCAAAGCTAAATACACATTCGCTAACGTCTGAGCCTCTATACCCTGTGCTGCGTCAACAACTAGAAGCGCTCCTTCACAAGCAGCCAAACTCCTTGATACCTCGTAAGTAAAGTCAACATGCCCAGGAGTATCAATCAAGTTAAGTTCATATTCTTCGCCGTCTTTGGCTTTATAGTTAAGACGAACAGCCTGAAGCTTTATCGTAATTCCGCGCTCACGTTCAATATCCATTTGATCAAGTAATTGTTCTTGCATTTCCCGTTTAGCAACAGTTCCTGTAAACTCTAAAATCCGGTCAGCAAGTGTTGATTTACCGTGGTCAATATGAGCAATTATCGAGAAATTTCGAATCCGAGATTGCCTTTCATTTCCTGACACCTGTATCCTCCTCGGGTTCAATCACGAAATAGGCCGCGCTTTATGCGCGGCTCCGCTTGTTTTCAAGCTATTATATCATTCGCATCTCTTGTCGAACAACAAACTACACTTATTCGTGATGATGATAATGCTGATGAGGAGTTTTTGAAGCAGCCGATCCGATGGATTCTAGTGCTTCATTTAAAACAAAATAAAGTATACCGCACGCAGCGACTGCATCCGCCCACCAAAAGCCGAATACGAACTGCAATATGAGTCCAAGAAGCAATGTCCAAGAAGTGTACGCACATACAATACTGCATGCTGCATCAGACAATAAAGCCCGACTCCTAAGACTTATTCCGTAGGCACGTTTTTGTTTCGCAAACCATGGCGTTATGACAGAACTTGCGATTGCAACTAAAAGTCCTAAATAACTGACCGATAAACTCTCATGACGTGCCAGAGCAGCCCCAGATTGAAAAGCGATATATCCCGATAAAGCAAACAAACATGCTCCTACAATGAGTGATGCAGCGTGCTCGATTTTCAAGGTAGTTTCCATTATATCTGAATGCATCTGAACCCAAAGGCGAATTACTAAAACCATGCCTGATATAAGCTCAATGCCACTATCCATGGAGAAGGCGGAAAGTGAAATACTGTGGGCAGAATACGCGGCAACTGCGCTTAACGCTGCCTCGGCTGCAATCCAGCCGACTGACAAAAGCTCCAGGTGAAATGCCTCTTTGGCCAACTGCATAGTATGCTTAACGGCAGGATCATCCATTTGACATGCCTCCCTGAGACGAACCGTCGCTCTGCTCAAGGAACAAAGTAGTAATAACTCCCTTTAACATACTCCCAAACACTTCTTGAATTCGTTGTCCCAAGTATACGCCGCCATTATCCACTGCATCTCCAATAGGGCTGTGCATATGACTAAGAGGTTCATTGGGCTGTTCTGCCCTTACAGGAGTACTTGGTGTCCAATTTTGAACCGGCTGCTTTGAGGGTTGCGGTTCTATTGTATTAGAGGGTTGTGGAGGCGAAACAACAACAACTGGCTGCTCATATTTTGTCTCTATATTTTGCAAAGAAGATATTCCTGCAGCAAAAATAGAAAAAGCGGTTGCTAAGCCACCTACGACAAATGATATAAAAATAAAACCTGCAAGCAAATGCTTCAGTCTTGTTCTCATTTGTGACCATGTCTTCATATCAAAGCCCCCGTTACACCGCCTTTTTCATAGGATATATATGAAGAACCCTAGCAATTTAGCACTATTAAAAAATAATAGAATCTTTTATAGTGTTTACGGAATAGAAAGTTACTAAGAGGATTTATTCTGCTAATCTCGAATACGACTTAGTGTCATTTTAAGCAACAGAGGTGGTTAAGAAGTGTCTGAACTATTGCCGTCTATAAACTCATTAGGAACACCACCTGCAACAACTAAAAACAGTAAACAAATACAAAACCTAAATGCCGAAATACTAAATGAAACAGTGTCATTTATTGAAGCGCTCGAATACGCGATGTGCATAAACCAAGCGAATGTTAACGGAACCGCTGCCCCGTATCCTGCCCAAGCTTTATTTTCTACGTCGGACTTTTTAATGAACATGCTGTCTCAAAACAAATTGAATATACAATCCGTACAATCAAATACGGACGTTTCAAACACGCAATCTGAACCTGGACAAATTACGCCTAACATCCAGGCTGCAGTTTCTTCTGCTTCCGAAAAATACGGTGTTCCAGTATCGCTCATTCAAAGCGTAATTAAACACGAATCAGGCATGAATGCATCTGCCGTAAGTTCAGCTGGAGCAATCGGCCTAATGCAACTCATGCCTGGAACAGGTGAACAATTTGGAGCCACAAATCTGTACAATCCGATTCAAAACATTGACGCTGGTACACATTATCTTGCAAATCTTATTGGCCGTTACCACGGAAACATTCCGCTTGCACTCGCTGCATACAATGCAGGCCCTGGGGCCGTCGATAAATACGGAGGAATCCCCCCGTATAAAGAAACACAAGATTATGTTTCCCGGATTATGCATGATGCTCTGCTTTAATGAGTAAGCATTGCTGCATCATCTAATGTCATTGCAGGGTGTAATGCAACATTTAGTCCTTTTGCAACTACCTGGGCAACATCTTCCATGAATTCATCAATTTCCTTTGGGGTAACAACCAGATTGTTGCCAAGCGGATCGAGCACTTCACGAATCATTTGCCATTTTTCGAAAGACGATAATTGGTCAAATACCTGATTCACACCATTCCCTGGCACACGTTCTTTTAGTTGTTGAAGAACAACCTCAATTGCATCGTTTGCTATCGTAGCTGCATCAACAACAGTTGGAATACCAATCGCAATGACGGGTATGCCAAGTGTTTCCGTATCAAGCGCCTTTCTTTTATTTCCTACACCAGCACCTGGTTGTATACCTGTATCTGATATCTGAATTGTAGAGTTTACTCTCGATAAAGAACGTGAGGCTAACGCGTCAATCGCGATTACTGCATCCGGATGTACTTTTTCTACGATTCCACGAATAATTTCACTCGTTTCAATACCTGTCAAACCTAAAACACCTGGGGATACCGCGGATACAGAACGGTACCCTTTGCCATCTCCTAATACTTCCGGCATATATTGAAACAAATGTCTTGTCACAAATAGTTTACGTACGACAAGCGGTCCAAGCGAGTCAGGAGTTACATGCCCGTTTCCAAGACCGACAACAAGAATTTTGGCATCATCAGGCAAATTGAGAATGGACTCAAACTCTTTCGCAAATTGTTCTGCTACACGCTCCTGTAAATCTGGATCACGCCGGCGAAGCCCTGGCGCCTCCAATGTAACGTAAAAGCCTTTTTTCTTGCCCATACGTTTTTCTGCTACTTTCGTTCGAATTCGAACCCTTGAGACACGAATTCCATCCAGCTCTTCGTACGATTCGTCAACTCCAGTTGGTGATACTGGTCTAGCTCTTTTTGTTAACTCATGAGCTTCAATCGCCAAATCGGTACGTGGACTATACTGACTCAAGCCGCGTTCTCTTAGTGCTTTTACCTGTACTTTTCGCCAATGTGACTTTTCCTTATAAAAAGCAGCCACAAAATCCCCTCCGAATCGTTTTATTTTGTTGCATGAACGACCACTGTATGATAAACTGACGTTTGTCTGTAAGGATGGGGATTGTCAAGGAGGTGGGACTATGCCAAACATCAAATCCGCAGAGAAGCGTGTGCTCGTTAGTGCGCGTCGCTCCTTGCGCAATGCTTCCTTGAAATCGGCACTGCGCACCACATTTAAAAAGTTTGAAGCCGCTGTGGCAGCAAACGATATTGACCAAGCTCGTACTGCCTTAAAGATTGCATCTCGTGCACTCGATAAAGCTGCGACAAAGGGTATTATTCACCACAACACAGCAAGCCGGAAAAAGTCTCGCATGGCGCGTCGATTCAACGCTTCTATCGCAAAATAATATCCGTAAACTTGATGTGTTAAAACGACCCGCATTCCGGGTCGTTTTTATTTATTTTCTTGATTCTTTCGCCAAAGTTTCCTCGGCAATTTGCACCAATTTTTGAACTATACTTCCCCCGATTTGTCCGCCAATACGACCGGCCTCACGTGTTGTTAGGTTTCCGTTGTCTCCATCTGGTTTATATGGAATACCAAGTGAATGTGCAACTTTATCCACAACTTGCGTATGTTCATTTGCTGGTCCAATATGGGGTACTTTCGTATGTTTCGGTGCTGCTGTTTTCATTAACGCATCTAATGCCTCTCTCGCCTCAGGAACTAAGAGCCGATTCCGTTTTCTCCTTGCCACAGCTGACGCACCCCCTGCAGTTACTGTACCCTCTGTATTACCTCTGTAGTCACTGCACATTCTGCCACAATTAGAGAGAGCGTTTGTTCCATATCGCGCTTTCCAGACTTTACGTCGAATTCAGCGTCAGCCACTTTTACAATTAATTGTTCAAGACGTCTAATTGAGAACACTCGCGACTGTTCTATGGCAACCTTAATGGCGTAAGGATGAGCCGAAACGCGAGTTGCAATTTGCTGCTGTGTATACCCCATTCTGCTAAATACTTTTGCGTACCACATTAGGCGTAGCTGCCTTGCAATCATCGCCAGTAAAGCAAATACGTCGTACCCGGCATGCCTTACATCTTCTAAAACTTTAAATGCGATACCAATGTCACCTTTTACGACACTGTTTAGCCAGTCAAATACGTTATCTTCAAGTTTTGGCGTAACTAATTCATCTACATCATGATTTTCAATGGGAGCATGATTTGTATAAGTCCATAATTTTAGTAAGTCTGTTCGGCAGGAGGCAATGGAAACAGATCTTCTCCAAAGCTTTTCTAGAGCTTCCTTACTGATTTCAATTCCATCTTTTTTAGTAATGACCCGTAATATACGCATAGCATCTTCATCTTTAGGTTTTGTGCATACGACTACCTGATGCTTTTTAGCAAGCTTAACGATCTTTTTTCGCTCATCTAATTTATCTGCATCAACTGTAATAACAAAATATTTGTTTGGAACAGGATTTGTCAGGTACTCTTCTAGTTCAGATGTATCGAATTTTGCCTTGCCGCCAGCAGTAAGCGCCGTGCAATTTTCCAGCACTACCACCGCTTGGTCAGTGAAAAAAGACAAAGTTCGACACTCAAAAAGTGCATTATTTGCACCTTCTTCTTCATACCGATACCGCATTATGTTTATCGATTGCGATGAACCTGACAAGCGGTTGTTGAGTGCTTCTAAAAACATCTGCTTAAGCATGATTTCTGTTCCAACAAGCACATATACAGGACTTAAGGTTTGCGATTCAATGTGCAAAACAGCTTCACTAAAATCCATAAAAAATGCCTCCTTGCCGTAATCAGTATACCGGAAGGGTACTGAATCGGCCAAGGAAGCATATTTACCTGAATATATATCTTAATCTAGGTTCAGCGCTTATAAATGAACCATT
>JAKADF010000204.1 GCA_021820805.1 Bacillota bacterium | reverse complement strand
CGGTGTAGAATCAAGTACCTCTTCTCCCTCTAATACGCGTAAAAACCCAACACACTGTTCGAGGGTTTTCGGACCAAGTCGTGGAACTTTTGCGAGCATCTTGCGGCTTTGAAATCGTCCATTCTTGTCTCGGAATGTGACAATATTTTTTGCTACCGTTTTATTTAGTCCAGCGACGTACGACAACAGGCTTGGCGATGCGGTATTAATGTCCACTCCAACCTGATTTACGGCACTTTCCACAACCGCTTTTAACTTCTCATCAAGGCGTTTCTCTGCAACATCATGCTGATACTGTCCAACGCCCACAGATTTTGGGTCTATTTTTACAAGTTCAGCGAGCGGATCCAAAATACGCCTAGCAATTGAAATTGCACTTCGTTCAGAAACATCAAGGTTGGGGAACTCCTCCCCTGCCAGAACAGATGCTGAGTACACGCTTGCTCCAGCTTCAGAAACCATCGTGTACGGAACTATTTCTCCCGTCATCCCTTTATACTCGTTTACTGATTCAGCGATAAACGCTTCCGTCTCTCGTGAAGCTGTTCCATTGCCAATAGCTATTAACTGGACGCCATATTGGTTCAGGAGACGGGAAATTTCCTTCTTGGCTGCCTCTGTCTTGTTCTGGGGAGGTGTCGGATAGATAACAGAAACCTCAAGCATCTTTCCTGTATCATCAACAACCGCGAGCTTACAACCAGTCCGATACGCTGGGTCTACACCAAGCACTGCTTTTCCCCGTATCGGAGCTTGCATTAGTAATTTTGTCAGATTTTCACCAAACACATGAATAGCATGCTCTTCGCTTTGCAACGTAAGCTCTGATCGAATTTCACGCTCAATCGCTGATGCAATAAGCCGCTTGTATGCATCGATTACACTGTTTTGGAAGATTTCAAAGATAAACGAACTTGTATCTGATTTTTTTGCATCACGTTTTTGTACATGCTGCAAAGTCAAATAATCAAATATGCTGCCTACCGGCGCAATGATTGATACCTTAAGGATTCCTTCTCTTTCCCCGCGATTCATAGCCAAAACCCTATGCGGCGGAACCTTCGCAACTGGCTCTTCATAATCGTAATAAGCCTCGTACACGCTTTCTACTTCAGTATCAACCGCAACACACCGAATGGCCCCGCTCTCAAATGTCGTTTGACGAATCCATTTTCTCGATTTTGCATCATCTGCGACTTCTTCAGCAAAGATATCTAGCGCCCCTGAAAGGGCTTCATCCTCTGAAAGTACCCCTTTTTCTTCTGATATAAATTTGGCAGCGTATGCAAGTACTGAGGGCTTGTCATTCCTTTCACGATCTGCTTCCTTCAGCCACTTAATAAGGGGGAGAAGCCCTTTCTCTTTGGCGACAGCAGCACGTGTTTTTCGCTTCGGCCGATATGGGCGATAAATGTCTTCAACTTCCGTCAGAGTTAAAGCATCCTGAATTGATTTCTGCAGTTTACTCGCTAAAATTTCATCTTCTAGGATTCCTTGCTCTTTTAGAAGCCTTAGAACATCCACCTTTCGCGCTTGCAAATTTGTTTCAAATTCATACTGAGATGAAATTTTTCGCAACTCATTTTCGTCAAGTTCGCCTGTCATTTCCTTACGATAACGTGCGATAAATGGAATGGTATTTCCGGCATCCAGTAAACGAATGGCTGCACGCACTTGACTTGCTTTTAGATTTAATCGAGTCGCAATCAATTGAATATAGTCTGGTGTCTCAAGCAACTAAGATACTCCTTTTACCCTACGGATTGTTCAAATTGATACGCAAACTGGTAAACTTTTGCCTCGCTGCCCGTATGGCCAATAAGCTGCATTCCGACTGGAAGCCCCGAACTTGAAGTTCCACAAGGCAGTGACAATGCTGGCTGTGCTGTATAGTTAAACGGAGAAGTTTGGCGAAGCAGCAAAGCGCGAACAAGCTCAGTACGCCCTCCGACTTCTACTTCACGTTCGTTGATATTTGGTGCCAAAATCGGAACTGTTGGTGTAAGCAGAATATCAACATCTGTCAGGAGTCTGTCTATCGCTTCAGTTGCCTTATATCTTCCATTCATAGCTTTCACATACTCATAACCATGAGGCTCTACGCTTGCTGCAAGCCTATCTCTAACTTCAGGGTCAATTTCTAAACCACGTGTTCTAAGTGTCTCCTCATGTATTGCGTAAGCTTCACTCTTCTGAATCACCTGTTGTGCCCATGTTATAAAGTCAATGTCAGGAATATGTACGGGCTTGATTTTTGCACCAAGAGAACGAAATACATCAATAGCATGATTAATGCTTTGTTCTACCTCAGAATCTAAAATATCAAAGAAGTAATTAGAAGGTATTCCAATAACTGTACCTTGCAAATCATGATTCAAAAGCCTCGTAAAATCCTCTACTCCTGGCAACAAGTACGGCAATGGCTCATCTGGACCTGCAATTGTGTTTAGAAATACAGCATTGTCTAGAACTGTGCGTGTCATGGGTCCAACGTGATCGAGTGTATGGCTTAACGGAAACACACCTCGTTTAGAAACACGTCCATACGTTGGCTTCATTCCAACAACTCCGCAAAGAGCAGACGGGATTCGAACAGATCCGCCTGTATCTGTCCCAATAGCAGCGTAACACATACCTGATGCAAGAGCTGCGGCCGACCCGCTGCTTGAACCACCTGTCATTTTCGACTTACTTAGCGGATTGTGGACTGGTCCAAAATAAGAGCGGTCACCAGTTGGTCCGTATGCGAATTCATGTGTATTCAGTTTACCAACGATGATACCGCCAGCCGCCTGAATCTTCGAAACAACCACGCCATCTTCATCCGGTACAAAATCAGTATAGACCTTTGACCCGATTGTCGTGCGGATCCCGTTTGTATAAACTAAATCCTTCAGCCCAACTGGAACTCCGTGCAGTGGTCCTTTGTAATTCCCAGCAGAAATTTCTCGTTCTGCTTTCTTTGCATCTATTAAAGCTTTTTCCTCTGTCACAGTAATAAACGCATTAATTCCTGGATTTAAACTATGAATTAACTCGAGTGACTCCTTGACAACTTCAACTGTGGAAACAGACCGATTTCGTATAGCCTGTGCAAGTTCAGTTAAATTCAAAATCATTCACTCTCCTTTGCAAAAAAGCCCTCCGGGGACCGGAGGGGTCTTACAAATATTCTATCATTAAGCAGCTTTCTTCTCCGCAACTAGTTTTAGGCGGCCAGGATTTACAAACAACACCTGCAACATTATGCACAGACGGAATCACAGTGATTTTGCTAACGACATTTCCCAAGAAATATCGACATGTATCGACAGAAAATCATGACTAAATGAAACTATTTACCCATTTCAACTACTGGGAACCAGCCCGGTGTATTCATGATAGCTTTCCATAACGGATCAGGAATCACTAATTTCTCCTGATCGAGTTTTGATAAAACAGTCTTAATGTCAGCTTCTCGTCCGCTTTCTACCTTTTCTACCCAATCAGGTTCCATAATGAGTTCCCGCCCTAAAGCAATCATCTGTACATCTGTTTGTATAGCATGTAAAGCATCGTCTGCTGTATGAATAGAACCAACACCGATGATGTTTACGCGGTCACCAACATGCTTTCGGATCCACTCAACTCGCGAATAAGTTTCATCTGCACCGCGTTTCGGTTTTGACCAGAAGTCACCCGTGGAAATATGGATATAATCGAGTCCTTTATCTGCAAGCGCATCTGCATGTTCAAACGTTTCTGTCATTGTAATGCCTGGTGTTTCCGGTTCTTCAGGTGAAAAACGGTAGCCGAGGAGAAACGGCTTTTTTGCGTTTTCTTTAATAACTTTTTTAACTTCATCTACGACGGCTAACGGGAAAGTGAGACGTTTCTCAAGACCGCCTCCCCAGTTATCTTCCCGACGGTTTGAATGGGGTGAGAAGAATTGCTGAATTAAGTATCCATTTGCCCCGTGAATTTCCACACCATCATACCCAGCCTCAATTGCGCGTTGTGTTGTTTCACCAAAAGCACATATGATACTCTTAATCTCCGATTCGGTAAGTGCCCTTGGAACCCCAGCATTCTTTCTGTTTGCAGCAACTGCACTAGCGCTCACAACATCCTCACCGGGGACAAGTTCTATAGGACACAAGCGACCCCCGTGAAAAATTTGTAATACCGCTTTGGCACCTTGCTGCTTAATTGCTCTTGCCAATTTTTGCAGGCTCGGAATCATATCATCTGTATCTCCTGCAAACTCACCTGGAAACCCTTTACCATTTGGTGTCACATATGTACAAGCCGTAACCACCATGCCGACCCCAGAGGAACGCCTGGCATAATAATTAATTTCAGCGTCAGAAACTGTTCCATCGGGATTAGACGAGAAATTCGTCATTGGTGCCATCACAATGCGATTTTTGAGCACAATTCCGCTTGGCAAGCTAAGCGGCTTAAACAGAGGTGCGTATTTAAGATTCATCGTCTTACCCCTTTCCACACTGTGTCGTATATCACTCCGAATATCATTCCAAAACTGGATGATGAAAATCGAATACACGTGTTTTACTTGTCAAGAAACATTAAGTATTTTATTGATTCTCACTTATAAAAGACAAGCTAATATTTATTATAATTGATTTTACGTTACTCGAAATAGTATGCGTCGAGGAGGCTTTACATTTGCCAAGCACTCAAAGCTTGACCCACAAAGCCGCGCCTTTAAATAAGCACCGCTACCTGTTTCTTATTACAATCGCACTTGGCGTATTGATGAATCCCCTTAATTCGTCCATGATTGCTATCGCTCTAGATCGAATTCAACATGCCTTCAATTTAAGTTTTACAAATGCATCCTGGCTTATCTCCACTTACTACCTTGCAAGTGCAATCGCCCAACCTGTAATGGGAAAATTGGCGGACACTGTTGGTCCAAAGCGTGTATTTATCGCAGGCATAATTTTAGTTGCATTGTCATCAGCAACTGCCCCATTTTCGCCGACATTCGGATGGTTAATTATTCTTAGACTCATTCAATCTGCTGGTAGTGGTGCGATTTTCCCGGCCGGCATGGGCATGGTTCGTAAATTTATAACAGAAGGTCAAGCTAAAGCATTAGCATTCCTTGCCGTTTTTTCTTCCGGCGCAGCTGCTTTCGGTCCTTCTGTCGGCGGCTTACTTATGCACTTTGGAGACTGGCCAATGATATTTTGGGTTAACTTTCCGTTTATCGTTCTTAGTCTTTTGCTCGGAATTTGGATTCTCCCAAGTGATGAAATCACGAAAGACAGTAGAACTCCCATACGTGAACTTCTACTTAAAATAGACTTACCCGGAATTTGTTTTTTCACGGGAAGTGTCATATTTACTTTGTTGTTCCTGCTGTCAATCACAAGAAAAACTATATGGTGGGCACTTTGGCTCTCTATTATTGCAATAGTGCTATTTTTCTGGCGGGAAAACCGTGTAAAGATGCCTTTCATTAACGTATCGATGTTCAAACAAAACATGGCACTTTCATGGGTCTTAATTCAATTTATTACAGTGAATATTATCTTTTACTCCATCTTTTTTGGAATTCCGACTTATCTTCAAGAAGTCCGTCATTTTAGTACCAGATACACTGGACTTCTCATGTTGTTTATCGCAGGATTCGGTGTCATTACTTCTCCGATTGCGGGACGCCTTGTAGAAAAATATGGTTCAAGACCGCCGCTCGTATTTGCTGGATTCTGTATGACTATCGGATCCGGTTTATATATAACTCTGCATGATACGTCGCCCGTTTGGTGGTTAGCTGTTATTTTAACCGTTCTTGGGCTTAGCAGCGGTTTCAACAATGTTGGTCTACAGACTGCCTTATTTCGTGTCACACCTGAACAAATTATCAGTGCAGCCTCAGGCTTGTTTCAAACAGCTCGCTATATGGGCACAATCTTGTCAACCGTGCTGCTTAGCATTTTGTTTGGAAGCAGTTTGTCGACAAACGGGCTGCATCAAATGGGAATTATTCTATCTATATTTGGTACGCTTGTAATTTTGATGAGTCTAAGGCTGCCAAAAAAATCATGAACAATGGACATAAGCCTTACACTACTTTCAGCCTACACCCTGTTACTACGATGGGTTTTAATTATATTTTTCTGCTTTACTGACTGCAGCTTTTTTCGTCTGTCTAAAATCTTCCTTATACTCGACTAGATCAATTTGACAGCCATCACCAATGTATACCTTGTTTCCGCGAACAATTTTGGCTCTTGTATGTTCAATATGAATTTCATCACCTTCAATAACATCTGCAGTTAGAACTTTGTAACCTGAGAAAACTCGAAATGGTGCTTTTACCTGAATATCATCTCCGCCAATCTCCGTAACAAATGCCGGACCATAAAGCTTAATATCAACTTTTCCAGCATTCAACAACCCATGAATTGTAAAACCGCCTCTTGCTA
>JAKADF010000203.1 GCA_021820805.1 Bacillota bacterium | reverse complement strand
TTATTTCAACAAAATTGCTTTTTCCCAAAATTGAACAGGTTTGTGTTCCAGGTGCAGATGTCGTAAGTCTCATTAAGCCACAGTTTGAAGCGGGCAAAGAAAACGTTGGAAAAGGAGGAATTGTTCGCGAGCCTGAGGTACATTTGAGTGTTTTACTGGAAATGCTGAAATGTATCAAAGCATTGGAGTGGACGTGCTGTGGATTGGATTATTCTCCAATATCTGGCGGGGATGGCAATATTGAGTTTCTCGGTTGGTGGAAAACTCCGGAAATCCCAAAACAAGTTGAACAGCATAACAACAATTTCTTAGTTCATGAAGAACCAGAAAGAATATGGGTTCAAAGAGCAAGAGAAGTTGTTGCTGATGCATGGCGCTTAGTCGGAAAGCAGAATATCTCTCTCTGAGAAAAACGTCACTCCAGTGAACACCATGTAAGTTGAGGTGTATACTGTGGCTCTAAATGGACATTTGCATATTGCAAGAGATTGGTTAGAGGATAATGGATATGAAATTGTGCGTTCTTCTGGTATAGCGGGTTTTTCTGCATACTATGACAAAGAAGTTATCCAGGAAAAGTTGGTTGCAGATTTTATAGTCCGTAAGTTTGGCAAATATTATGCGGTGCTAGTGAGTGAAGAAAAGGAACAGCTATTGGATAAAGAGCAGATTTTTTATACATGGTATCCAATTTACAGCGTTTTTGCAGTCCATGGAATTTTAGAAGTGAATGTTCATACAGAACAGATTCGGGAAATCGATTTTGAAATTTCGCCGCCGCGGTTCGTGTCATTTCGTCGTGTGATTCAGCGAGCAATTTGGTTTGCAAGTGGGATTGCGTGTGCCATTATGGTCATGTACAGACAATGATTTTTTAGGTTTTTTCCAACAAGGGGAGGGCAACTCGCGTGCGATGTATTGCTTTATTATATAACCAAGCGAAACCAGAAGCATGTTCCATTATTGAACATATTACTCCCCTTTTAGAATCTGCTAATATTACCGTATTTGAGCTTGAAGTTGGTGTAGGGGTTGAAGCAGAAAAATCGCTTGAGCGTTTAAGGGATGTTGAATTAGCGTTTGTCCTAGGCGGGGATGGAACTTTGCTTGGAGTTGCACGGCAGCTTGCACCGCTTGGTATTCCGATTTTGGGGGTGAATGTTGGACATTTGGGGTTTCTAACAGAATCAGAACCAGACGATGTAGAAGAAGCTGTTCGACGTGTAATTGAGTGTGAGTATGACCTCGAAAACAGATTAATGATTGAGGCTTCAGTATTCCGCCAGGGAAAAAGGATTCGTACAGGCATTGGTTTAAACGATATAGGTATAACAAAAGGTTCTTTTGCGCGGATGGTTACAATTGATGTACATGTTGATGGTATTTACGTAGATACATTTAGCGGGGACGGGGTTATTATTTCTACTCCAACCGGGTCGACAGCTTACTCATTATCTTGTGGAGGGCCGATTGTGAGCCCTCATTTACAAGTGATGGTAGTCACGCCGATATGCCCCCATACGCTTTTTTCAAGACCTTTCGTGATTGACGATAAACAGGAAACTGAACTTCGAGTCCATGCGGCGCATCACGATTTGTGTCTAACCATCGACGGCCAGGTTGGAGTTCGCCTTGAGCCTGAAGATGTCATACGCATTAAGCGATCCGATTATCATACGACCCTTGTGAAATGGCGTGATCGTGAGTTTTTTACAGTTCTAAGGCAAAAGTTACATAATACGGGGTTGCTGTATCGTCAAACATGATGTCGTGATTTGGGGGAATTGCGATGCTCTTGGAATTGTCTGTTGCGCGTATTGCGCTAATCGAGTCTATTCATTTGCAATTCAAAGATGGTCTTCATGTATTTACGGGGGAGACAGGTGCTGGTAAGTCTATACTTCTGGATGCGATTGGACTTCTGCTTGGAAACCGCTGGTCAACTGATTGGATTCGAAATGGTGCAAGTGATGCGTATGTTGAGGCGTTATTTGAGGTGCACGGTTCCGGCAATAAAATTAAGGCACTGCTCTCTGAGTGGGGGCTGGCTCTTGAATCAGATGAAATTTTGCTGACAAGACAACTTTACCGAAATGGACGGACAGTTTGTCGTATAAATGGACGAATAGCTACAGTACAAATGATGCGAGAGCTGGGTATGTGCCTTGTTCAGCAGCATGGTCAACACGACAATCAAGGGCTCTTGCGACCTGAAGAGCAAATGCGCATGTTGGATTTGTTTGGAAGCTTAGGATCTTTCGTTGATGATGTTGGGCTGGCATATCAAGAATGGAAAGAAGCTAAGCATAATCTCGAATCAGCGGAAATGAATGAACAAGAGCGCATAAGACGAATGGATATCCTAAAATTTCAGATAGAAGAAATAGAATCGGCTGCTGTTATGGAGAATGAAGAAGAAAACCTTCGAGTAAAACGTCAAAAACTGCATTACCAGGACAAAATTTCGGGAGCTATCGAATCGGCGCTGACAGCACTTGAAGGAACGGAAAGTGCTGGTGGTGCGGTTAGCATGGTAGCCGCCGCTGTAACTGAGGTATCTGCTGCACTTCATCACGACGAGGGATTGCAGGAGGCTTATTCACTTTTGCAAAATGCGGATGTTTACATAGGTGAAGCACTAAGGGAAATACAAAAATATGCACAAAATATCGAGATTGATCCAGAAGCTCTAAACCGTGTTGAAGGCCGTTTAGTAGAAATTCGTTCATTAACACGAAAATATGGCCCAAGTACAAAAGATGTTTTGCATCATCTGGAAAATGCGAAGGAAGAATTGTTTCATCTGGAAAGCCACGCAGAGCATATTTTAAATTTGGAAGCTGTATTTAAGAAGAAAAGCGCTCGATTAGAAGAAATATCCCTTAAATTGCATGCAAAAAGGAATCGCATTGCAAAAGAACTTAGCTCACAAGTTGAACAAGTTTTGCGGATTTTAAATATGCCAAGTGCAAAATTTATGATTGATGTGGCTTTACCTGAGCCGGAAAAATATGAAAAAACCTTTAGTGCGAAGGGGTTAGACACTGTTTCATTTTTATTTTCTGCAAATAAAGGAGAATTACCTAAACCGCTCCAAAAGGTCGCATCAGGAGGCGAACTTTCGCGAACACTACTCGCGATAAAATCAGTTCTGGCTGAAGTTGATGACTTAGATACATTAATTTTTGATGAAATAGATACCGGGGTAAGCGGTGACGCGGCTTTAGCGATTGCTAAACAGCTTTTAAAAATCGGATCGACGAGACAAGTTCTGTGTGTAACCCATTCAGCTCAAATTGCTGCGGCTGGGGAGCATCACTTCATGACTCTGAAAACTGAAACAAAAGATGCGACAACAACCTCTGTTTCTTGTTTGGACGAGGCAGGACGCATCGATGAAGTTGCACGTCTAATTGGACGGGGCGGATCCGATGAAACAGCGCACAGCCATGCAGTTGCTCTCTTGGCAAGCTTTCGCGATATCGCTTTGATTCGTCAATACAGGTAGGTTTTCGCAACATAATGCCCCGTTCTGAGGGTACCTTAGTAGCACACGACAAACGCCTAAGGTAAATATCGAAGGGGGCGGATATTGGTGAAACAGCGACGGTTCCATGTTGGACGAACCAAACTGATGTGCGCAGTGTTATTCGCAGCAGTTTGTCTATCGCCGCCAGTTGAGCAGATGACCTCTTATCCGAGCGACTTCGAGATGCCAGTAAATCAGAGGGCGAACCTTCCAATATATCTGACTGCGAATTCCAAAGCCATTTCTTCAAATGTGCGCATTGTTCACGCCTTTCCAAGTGTTCATCATCATAAACGTGAACTTGCTGTATTCGCAAACCAGGTTGGTGAGGCAACTGTTAAAACAAAGCTGTTTGGTTTCTTGCCATGGAAATCGGTTCGCGTCAAAGTCGTTCCACCAGAGTATGTTTATGCGGGCGGACAATCGGTGGGTATCCGTTTATTTACACACGGAGCAATGGTAGTGGGGTATGACAGAAGAGCAACGAATATATCCCCTGCCGGCAAGGCACACATTCAAGTTGGAGACATTATTGAACGAATTGACGGACACACTGTTTTAAAAGCTGATGATGTCAGAACGTGGACGGAACGTGCGGGCACATCTGTAGAACTGACTGTTCGTCGAGGATCTGAGCACAAAGTTCTTCAAGTTACTCCCGCAAAGGATGCCGGCGGAAAACACCATCTTGGGCTGTATGTGCGTGATAAAACTGCGGGCGTCGGTACTCTTACTTTTTACGATTCAGTCCACCACCGATTTGGTGCACTCGGCCACGTGATTACAGATGCGGATACAGGGATGCGCATAAATGGTACAGGCGATTTATTAGGAGCGCAAATCACAGGTGTCGTGAAAGGTGCGCCTGGGCAGCCTGGAGAGAAAAAAGGAAGTTTCGTAGCTCAAAGCGGCTTAATCGGTAATATTTACTTGAATTCTGATTACGGTGTTTTTGGATTTATGAAGCAAGAACCATCCCATGCATATTTGCATACTCCAATTCCCATTGCATTGCCGAGCGAGGTACACGTAGGAAATGCGAAAATTTTAACCGTTCTTAAAGGCCAACAAGTAGAAGAATTCTCCGTTCAGATTGAAGATTTAGCTCGTCAAGAAATCCCAAACACGAAAAGCATGGTTGTAAAGGTGACAGATCCCAGACTGCTTTTCGCAACTGGAGGCATAGTGCAAGGAATGAGTGGAAGCCCGATTATTCAAGACGGCAAGCTCATTGGAGCAGTAACTCATGTTTTTGTATCGGATCCAACTCGAGGATACGGTGTGTATGCAGAATGGATGCTTAATGCGGCAAAACATGTGAACGACCAAGGTATGAATAGTGTATTAGAAAGTCGAACAATCGCAGCAATGTCGAATTTTGTCGAATAACCTGCATTTACGGCGAAAAGTATTTCTTGGATTTGGGAGGACTCCTTCGAGCCATTGTCGAAATTGTATGAGCGAAATCGTTCGGGGGGGTATTTTTTTAATGTCGCTTTTAAAAGTGTTGCTTGCTGATGACAATTATGAATTCGCGGATATATTAGCTGATTTTATTTCTTCCCAAAAGGATATGGAAGTTTGCGGCGTTGCTCATAACGGAAATGAAGTTCTTGATCTCGTTCGTGAAAAAAAGCCGGATGTATTAGTTCTTGATATTATTATGCCTGTTCTTGACGGTATTGGTGCATTGGAACGATTAAATGAAATGCCTAGTAAACCGCCAAAAGTAATTATGCTTACAGCATTTGGTCAGGATAACATAACACGGCGTGCTGCAGAACTTGGCGTTTCATATTTTATTTTGAAGCCGTTTGATATGCCTGTTTTAACTGAGCGTATTCGTCAGGTTTTTCATGGTTCGAATGCTCCCGTTGCAGCAACTGCTTCAATGTTCGCCACGAACTCTGCCCAATTAACGAATCAGTCGTCGAAGAGAACAGTGGATGCTCAGATTACACAGATTATCCATGAAATTGGTGTACCGGCACATATTAAAGGCTACCATTATCTGAGAGAAGCAATCGGCATTGTATTTAATGACGTTGAAATCTTAGGCTCAATTACAAAAGTATTGTATCCAAGGATAGCCGAAAGATATAAAACCACCCCTTCACGTGTAGAAAGAGCGATTCGGCATTCGATTGAAGTAGCTTGGGGAAGAGGAAATATGGACGCAATACGTAATGTTTTTGGTTATACCGTAAGTGCTTCCAAAACGAAACCGACCAATTCGGAATTTATTGCGATGATTGCAGATAAGCTCAGGATGGAGCATAAAGTGGGTTGAAATTCTGATGAAAACCACGACAGCGATGTCGTGTTCTTTTTTAGCTGTCCCGTTCTAAGACGTCAACGTCAATCGCACATGAAAGGCTCGGTAAGGACACACATCCTTACCGAGCATGAGGCTGTGCGGAGGAAAAGACGAGCGTGAAGTTTGTGATGTTCGTCTTTTCGTTAAAAAGAGACTGTATCCACTCGCTGGGAGTCGTGTTCCTCTTCATCTTTATTCTGTTCATGCTGCTTAAGTACAGTGCAACGGTTTGCACAACAACAGCGGTGTAATAAATACACTACTATGTGGCTGTGAGCGACCATCAGAGATCACCTGCACAGTTATACCCCCGTCAAGGCTATTTTGATGCAACGGTCTAAAACCCGATGAAGCCGCCGTATAGCTGGATTAACCAAATTGTAATTTTGGACAGTGTATTACTAGCGAGCAGCGCCCCCATAATAATCATCAGATAACCTGCAAATTTTGACAAAATGGCTCCGTATTTTGCCAATTTACGAACGGATCCCATTGCGAATGCGAAAATGAAAAAAGGAATTGCAAATCCAATAATATAGGCGAGAATTAAAGCAACGCCGAAGGTGGACTGGGTTGCTGTTAAAACGAGCACCGAAGCCAGGATGGGTCCAATACATGGAGT
>JAKADF010000202.1 GCA_021820805.1 Bacillota bacterium | reverse complement strand
CAACCATCGTATCCAGACAAATAATTCATATTTGCTGGATTTGTAACAAGAAGAACGTCGATGCCGCTTTTCTCCATATTTTTCTTCGTTTTCCACAACCTATTTAAATACTCCTCTTTGGAAAACACACTCATATACTCGTACCCCCTTGTATGAAGATAACCTGGTATTTGCAAAACGAAAATTCCAACATAAATCGAAATTTAATGTACACATAAATGATACCCTGCCGAAAACTAACTGGACTATTCTTAAAATTGTATGAATTGTTTATCGACAATTTAGTACTTTTGTCTGATTTTTTAAGGATTAAATTAACATATAAACTGTTTTATTCAACTTATATATTATATTGTACAAAAGCCGTGATTGAAATTTGTTAATTTTGTATGTTGACTACTGTATATCTCTTCCGTGTATTTTGGAGGTAGAGACTTATTAATAGTCCATTTGGGGGTTACAAAATTATGTCAAATTTACTATTAAAAAACTCGATTAGCGTTAAAATTGATGATGTTTGGTCCGCTCGGAAACGTATTGCACCTTTTATTAGACGCACACCGCTCATCCGCTCGAATTTTTTGTCAGACTTTATTGCACCCGATGCATCAGTTTTTTTAAAACTAGAAAATTTACAGGATACCGGCGCATTTAAGGTCCGCGGTGCTGCAAATGCTATCTTATCTCTTTCTGATGAAAAACGAAAAAGTGGAGTAACCACATTTTCTACTGGAAACCATGGCCTCGCTGTAGCCTATATTGCGAAGCAACTTGGAATTCGGGCAGTTATCTGTATCTCAAATGATGTCCCGAGTGCAAAGGTTGATGCTATTCTCCGTTCAGGCGCAGAAGTTATGAAAACCGGACACAGCCAAGACGAAGCCCAAGAAGAATGCTATCGATTAAATCGAGAGGAAGGACTCGTCGTAATTCGACCATTTGACGATCCGAATGTAATTGCAGGCCAAGGTACAATTGGACTTGAGTTGCTGGAAGATATACCCGAGATTGATACTGCAATTGTTCCTTTGTCAGGAGGCGGTCTCATCTCAGGTGTTGCACTCACATTAAAGCAAAATCATGAAAACATCCGAATTATTGGTGTGAGCATGGAAAAAGGTGCCGCAATGTATGAAAGTATTCAATCAGGCCATCCTATTCTTGTTGATGAGGCACCCACATTGGCGGATAGCTTGCGTGGAGGAATTGGTCTTAAAAATCAGTATACATTTCAAATGGTTCACTCATTAGTTGATGACATTGTCCTCCTCCCAGAATCCGCAATTGCAGATGGAATGAAGTTCATGTTGAAAAAACACCATATGGCAGTAGAAGGAGCAGCGGCAACGGGAATTGGTGCAATATTGCATCGAAGTATCTCAACTATAGGAAAAAATGTAGCAGTCATTGTGAGCGGAAACAATGTAAACGATAGCACGATTCGTGAGATTTTTAGTGAATCATTTCCCGTTTAAAATTCTAGATTTCGTAGGAGGTGTTTTCAATGGATTTCACGATGAAAGACGTTATGGATCTGGACGTGATGTCGACATCTCATGTACGAACAGCAGAACATCAACTTAGAGACCGCGTCGTCGAGTCTATTTCCGTAATCGAAATACCGGTAGAGAACTTTGTGCGGGAGCACGAATTTGTTTTGACAACTGGCGTTGGCTGTGGACATGACCCTGAACTTATTCCACAATTTGTGTCTGATGTAATGAGATGTGGAGCGGCAGCATTAGCTATTGCAACAGGCCGCCACATCATGAACATACCAAAAAAGGTCATCCAACTTGCAGAAGAACACAATTTCCCAATTATTGAGGTTCCATGGGAAGTGCGTTTTTCGGACATTACCAGCAATGTTCTTAACGCTTTGAATGATATACAAAGGGCAACTTTGAAGCAATCTGAACAAATCCAATCTCAGTTGTTAAATTTAGTCCTAAACAGTTCCGACTTAACCGCTATCGCCGATTTTGTCTATAGAATGATTGAAACTCCCCTAATCATCGTAGATCGACAAGGGAAAATCCTTTCCAAAAGCCAGAATGCAGAAACACTAGCTAACAATTGGGCCAAAAGCCTTGAATTTGGCTTTACAACATATTACACCGCAGAGGATGCCCATAAAATCTCTGGGCGTCAACAAATGTTTTACAAAGTTGGTTCTCATCGCTTCTTGAAAATTCCAATTCGCTCCTCAAGCGAACTCCAAGGATATTTCATTATGTCTATTCCTCGCGGAGAGTCAATAGATTCATTTGTTCCATTGGAAAAGGCTTACATCCTCGAACACGCTTCAACAGCAGCTGCACTGACTTTTCTAAGAACCAATATGATTCAATCCACTCAAACGAGACTACGGAATAATTTTGTATGGAACCTAGCAAACGGAGATATTGATTCATGGGATTCCGTTTCATCTCAAGCAACCTTTTTAGACTATCACCTTAGTCAACACAATGTTTGTTTATTGGCTAAGCTGGAAAATCTCTCAACAATTTTTAACAAATCAGTTAGAGAAATGCCATTTGAAACTTGGAGCGACAAGATACTTGAACGGCTGGAAGGTTGCATTCAAGACATTACGAACACAGAGCATTGCAATCTATTGACTACACATCATCTAAACAATTTAATTGTTTTTTATGGTATATCCGACGATGAGACACTTGAGGCTTCCTTAAACGCCCTGATTGAATCTATGGAGAATCGTATTCGGGATGTAATTGAAGGTGCAGTATTGTCGTGGGGCATCGGGAATTATCACGAAGGGGTTCAATCTTTTCATCAAAGTTATAAAGAAGCACAACTTGCACTTAATCTTGGGGAAAGAAGGAAAGGGCACGGACATCGTACACATTACGCTGAAGTCAGCCTCAATGAAGCTTTCATTCGATTTGCAAATGATAAAGAAATGAAAAAAATAAGTTTATCCCTTCTTGGCAGGCTTTTTGAATACGATAGGCAAAAAAATATGGACTTGGTGGAAACCCTAAGAACCTATCTTCGGAATCAATGTAATGTGAGTCAAACTTCTAGAGATATCAACATTCATAGACAGACGTTAATTTATAGGCTACGAAAAATTGAATCACTTACAGATCGTTCTCTCGTCGATCCGGATGATTTATTTTTACTGGATCTAAGTCTAAGAATATCTGCAGCCACTCCTATTAGTAGCTCACAAAACGAAAATGAAGATAAGGACAATAGTTTTTTAACGGCACATAAGTAAACGGAGGGGTTAAGATTGAATAATCTGGAGTTTGATATTGCTTTGCCACCCGTCTATTCATTTGAACACTTAAATATCTGGGATATATACATTTCAACAATTGCAGATATCTTAGCAAGATATGAGAATTTAAGGGGATTTAAGGTTTCCCTTTTTACAGGGACAAATAATATGCATCATGCTGAAAGTGCAGATAATCACGATCCGATGAGTGAATTAAGTGATTCAAAAGACACCCTTTGGAAAGCTTTAGGACTTTCATATCGCCAATCTGAATTGCTCCCAAGAGATAAACAACTGCAAAGAATTGAAAGGGCATTTGATTATCTATTGTTGAAAGGAGATATCTATAGAACATCCATAACAGGGTGGTATTGCGAGCGAGACGACTTATTGTGGAAGAAAAAAGAACTAATAGATGGCTTATGTCCAGAATGTCACAATTGTGTATAGCTACACAAAAAGGAAGCCTACTTTTTTCGAATGTCCAAATATGTGAATAAGCTTCTCGAATATTACAAACAAAATCCAGACGTCATTCAGCCCACTTCAGCTTGGAAAGAAGTTATTGAAAAATCTATTCGGTCGGCTGCTAGAGATGTCCAGATAAGATTTATATGTGATTTTCAAAATTCAACATCCAATTTTTATGATGGTAATAAGGAAAGTCACTGGTTTGAAAGTTTACTTAGTTACATCACACAGACGGGTTTTGACATCGATGATTTAGAACCTTCCCGACGACTTACAGATTACTGTCCAACCAAAATATACTTTTCGTGGCAAGATACATTACGATTTCATACAATCTATTTGCCAATTATTTTAATGGCACTCGATATGCCACTTCCGAACAGGACATATATTAAAAATTTATTTCAAATAAAAAGTTGCAAACCAAACGGAGAACGGAAAGACTTCAATCCTCTCCAGTTAATTGAGTATTATGGAAAAGATGCTTTTCGTTTTTTAATAGTAAAGCTCGTGTCTGAACAAAGAAAAGTCCTCTCCTTAGAAGATATGACACGACAATATAACATGGATTTAGTTGAAGGATTAGACCAACTTATCTCTCGAATAATTAATATGCTGGATATGGTAGGTAATAGATCAGTCCCGCGTGTAGATGCACACTCCTGCTTCGATACTGATTTAAGACAATTTGTGAGCCAATCCGTTAAGAATATCGAGTGGTATATGGATAATATCGAATTTTCCCAAAGCTTATCTGCCATCTCTTCTCTAATCAAATTGACAAACCAGTATATTTGTGAATCCACACCAGGGTATTTATTCGAAAAGAATGACACCCAGCAACTTCAATGTGTTCTATACTATGCTACAGAATTAATTCGTATAATTTCTATCCTTTTACAGCCTTTTATGCCCGAATTCTCAAAAAAAATATTCAGCTATTTTAAGTGGGACTCGGAAGAAACTAGTTGGAATAGTTCAAAGTATTTAGGATTAGGAAAGCCGAAAAGGATCGAAAAAGAGAAGATTACTTTATTTCCGAGAATTCCACAATACTTATTCCAATAACAACAATATAGCTCGGGAAGAAAGTATAGGGTGTGATGGACATTATTAGAGGTATAATCCTAGTCATTTTCTCTACCATACTGTGGGGCGGGAATTACATTGCAGGGCGTATTCTTGCAGAGGCAATGCCCGCTTTATTTCTAAACGGAATACGTTGGACTACTTCTGCTGCCGAACTCTTTCTTATTCTTATCATAACCGGTAGACCACTAACCCCCTTAAAGAAATGGAAAGAATTCTCACTGCTTGGAGTCATCGGAATTTTTACATTCTCTGCCCTCACATACCTTGCTTTAAAAAGCGTTCCAGCCTCACAAGCTGGTATGATTGCTGGAATGGAGTCTATTTCCATGTTATTACTTTCGGCTGTCATTCTACATAAAGTTCCAAAACCCATGCAGTGGGTCGGAGTCGCATTCTCCGTAATAGGCGTATTTTCACTTATAGAAACGGCAGAAAGACAACAATATTTTTCCGTTCGCTCAGGTGATATTGAATTGCTGCTTGCTGCACTAGCATGGGGCCTTTACTGTGTACTCGGCGACAAATTCGGGAATGACACAGACTCCCTTACCATGACAACTGGTGCAATCATTTATGGAGCTATTCCTAGCGCATTAAGCGGAGCTTATTCCGGATTAACAGGAACTTTTCATATGACGCTCACAGCTTGGCTCGCAGTTGTATATGTATGCACAGCAGCATCCTCCCTCGCCTACGTTGTCTGGAACCTTGGAATAGGACTTGTTGGTGTCAACGGTGCTGCACCATTTCTGAATCTAATGCCAATATGGACTATTATTTTAGGAATTGTTTTATTAGGAGAAAAGGTTACAATTTACCAGTTTATTAGCGGAGCAATTATTTTAATCGGAATGTGGCTTGCTGGTGACCATCAGCATAAAAAAAGCTTGCGTATCGATACAGGGTTAAAAGACACTCTCAACCTCCGAGATTTTTAAAAAAGTTTACATAAAATTTATGATTCTATTCACTTCCTTTAAGCATCCCTTTTTCTACAATACGACTTGCTATTGTTGTGGAAAGTTCAATCGATTTGACGGAAGTTCCAAATTGCGAAAAATAACCTATTAGGTGCTCAAGATGGCTCATGCCAGAAACGCATACCTTTATAATAAAGGAGTCAGGTCCAGCAACCCTTGAACATTCAATAGTTCTATAAACGCTATGTGAATTTTTTGCCAACTTTGCACTGCACTCTTAAGGCGTACTTAGACGGATCAAGGCTGTAATAGGCAGACTAATTTTTTCCTACCAATTTCAACTTTATATCCATTGATAACTTTTAAGTCCTCCATTTTACGAATTCTTTCTACAACTGCTGGCGAAGAAAGGCCAACACGACACCCAATTTCTCTATAAGTTTTTCGAGCATCCTGTTGGAGTTCGTTTAATATCTTCCAATCCACATCATCAATCATACTTTTACTTTCAAAGGTCATAACCTATTTCCCCCTTCATAATTAAGGCTAAAAGTCAAAATAGTTACCTTTATCATTTATATTATGCTAATTATGGTTTAATTTAAATAGTGTTAGGTAAGTGGTTTACTTTAAGCATGGTTAACAATATTTGGAGGTGAGAACCATGAATAATTATAGGACTCGGATTGAAAAAGACTTCTAGGTATAAAAGAAGTACCGAAAGATGCTTACTATGGTATAAAGACCTTACGAGCTAAGGAGAACTTTC
>JAKADF010000201.1 GCA_021820805.1 Bacillota bacterium | reverse complement strand
ACGAAGCGGGGCCGGCCTCGTTCATTATGACTAATAGCCTGAGAGGTTACACAGCTGACACGCGATAACTGTTTTTCCGTTTGCACTGTGACAATCATCACACCGAATGTCGGAAAATGATGGTTGTATAGTTCGTGAAGTATTTCTGAGTTATAGATACAAAACAGTGTCCCTTTGCAGGGACACTGTTTTGCCTGAGCGAGTGCGCCAAAACTTCACAGAACCCGAGGATCATCAGTACCATCTAATGCCATGATCCATTTTTCAAGACAGTTTTTAGGATAATTGCAGCAATGCGTTGTGTGTGGAACCTTGTGAAACATTGAACTAGGTACTAAAAAGGGAATAAAACTACTGGCCACTATCTTGGTGGAGATGTAGTACGTTTGGATCAAAAACTAGTCTGGTTGGATCCTGTATTCTCTCGATTAATGGAGGTATGAAAATGGGTGGGAAAATACTAGTAATTGGTTTCGGACCAGGAAATGCTGAACATATCACCGAAAGAGCACGTCATGCCATAGAAGAAAGTCAAGTTATTATCGGCTATAACACCTATGTTGATCTCATCCGAGGCCTTTTAAGAGACCAGGATGTTGTGCGGACGGGTATGACAGAAGAGGTTACGCGTGCCCAAAAAGCAGTTGAACTTGCCAAGGACGACAAGGTGGTAGCAGTGATTTCCAGTGGTGACGCCGGTGTGTATGGAATGGCAGGCCTAGTGTTTGAAGTGCTGATTGAACAAGGTTGGCATGAGGGATGCAACCCGGCGGTGGAGGTGATTCCGGGTATCTCAGCCATTCACTCCTGTGCGGCTTTACTCGGCGCACCCATTATGCATGACGCCTGCACAATTAGTCTGAGCGACCACCTGACCCCTTGGGAAGTTATCACGAAACGCGTGGAGGCTGCGGCGCAAGCTGATTTTGTGATCGCACTGTACAATCCGAAAAGCGGCCGCAGGACACAACAAATTGTAGAAACCCAAAAAATTCTCCTCCAATATCGCTCGCCACAAACGCCGGTTGGATTGGTAAAAAGTGCGTACCGTGATCGCCAGAAAATAATTCGCACCACACTTAAGAACATGCTGGAACATGAAATCGGTATGTTGACAACGGTTGTTATCGGAAATTCTTCAACATTTTTTTATGACAATCTGATGGTTACTCCACGCGGCTATCAGCGGAAATATGATTTGGACCAAACAGAGCAAAGATTAAGACCGGGAGAACGGTTTCATCCAGAGAATGAGCCTTGGGCACTAGGGGTGAAGAGGCCGTAATTTTTTTCATAGCTGGGACGAGTGATGCAAGTGAGCTGGGGATCGCGCCCCGTCAGAAAGGGTATAGGGTGATGGCGGGTGTCGTGACGGAACATGCAGCAAAAAATCTGCAGGAGGCCGGTCTGGATGTTCACTCAGGACGTCTGGATTTCGTAAAAATGTGTGACGTTCTTACTGCCTTGGTGCAAAGTTCCTCGTAGATGCCAGCCACCCATTCGCAGAGGAAGCACACAAAACAGCGATGGAAGCCGCAAAGGCATGCCGTATCCCATATATCCGCTATGAAAGAATCGCAAAAGAATTTGCCGAAATAAAAGGTGTAATTTGGGCGGATTCATACAAGCATGCGGCAGAAATTGCGGCTAATCGAAAAGGCAGCATCACGCTGATGACCGGAAGTAAGACGCTACAAATCTTTACGGAGCGGCTTTTGTCCGATCCTGAAATTCGACTGGTCGCTCGGATGTTGCCGTGTTAGGACAACATGGAAAAGTGTGAACGCCTAGGACTTGAACAAAAGAATATCATCGCCATGCAGGGCCCATTTTCGCGAGAACTAAATACCGCTCTCTACCAACATTTTGGTACGATACTCATGATCACGAAGGAGAACGGTTCAGCTGGATCGGTTGACGAGAAAGCAGAGGCCGCACTGGATATGGGAATTGAAGTGATTGTGATTCAACGCCCAGACATTACTTATGGAAACAGTTTTTCTACTTTCGATAAAGTGATCTAACACGTAGACCGTTGTATGGGGGAGACGAAATGATGGATTTTGGAACCGAATTTCAACCATTGACAGTTCAACCCAAAGAGATCGTCGAAAAAAGTTTTGCAATGGTTGCAGAGGAGCTAGGCCCACATGACTTTACGGAAGAACAATTTCCGGTAGTACAACGTGTCATTCACACTTCTGCAGATTTCGAACTTGGAAGAAGTTTGGTGTTCCACCCTAAGGCAGTACAATCCGGCGTTGAAGCGATTCGAGCAGGCAAGGCCATTATTCCGGATGTGCAAATGGTGCAGGTTGGTATCAGTAAGCCAAATACGCAGAAATTCGGTTGCGATATCAGGGTATATATTGCCGACCCTGATGTATATGACGAGGCCCAGCGTTTGAATTTAACACGGGCGATTATCGCGACTCGAAAAGCAATCAAGGAGGCGCCGGACGGTATTTACGCAGTAGGCAATGCCCCTATGGCTTTGTTGGAACTGATTCGTTTGGTGAAGGATGGCGTTGCAAAACCGAGTTTGATTATCGGCGTTCCGGTCGGGTTTGTCTCAGCAGCGGAATCAAAAGAGGAACTGATGAAGCTGGATATTCCGTTCATCGCAAATCATGGCCGGAAGGGGGGAAGTCCTGTCGCGGTTGCAATTATCAATGCTCTAGCGGTTCTAGCAAACCAAAACGACAGGTGAGTTCAAATGGGAGAGATGCTTGAAGTACCCGAGGGACCGCTCCGACACGGGTACACCACCGGAGCCTGTGCGACGGCCTGCACAAAAGGGGCGTTGCTGGCCCTTATCCATCAAAGACCGTTTGAATCGGTAGACATTCTAATTCCTGCGGGTGATAGAGTTGCTTTCAAATTGCAGGATATTGACTTCACGGATAAACAGGCATCTACAACCGCTATCAAAGATGGCGGAGATGATCCTGATGCAACTCATGGAGCCCGAATCATTTCGACGGTTTCCTGGACGGACAATGTGGGTATTGAGATCGATGGAGGAATTGGCGTCGGTCGTGTGACAAAGCCCGGGTTGCCGATTCCGGTTGGACTGGCGGCAATCAATCCAGTTCCAAGAAAAATGATTCGCGAAGTTGTCGAGGAAACGCTTGTATTGTACGGAAAGAGGCGCGGGGTACGGGTTGTGATTTCTGTTCCCGATGGGGAAGAGATTGCAAAAAAAACACTGAATGGTCGGCTCGGTATTATTGGCGGAATATCGATCCTAGGCACCAGAGGGATTGTAGTACCCTTTT
Source organism: Bacillota bacterium (assembly GCA_021820805.1). Next base: position 3,247 of record JAKADF010000201.1, on the reverse strand, counting down.
CGACTTCCTCCTATAAGGCAAGTATTGCCTTTGCGTTGTCTGTAGCCAGGGAACAAGGGATTCGTACGGCAGTACTCACTACCGGTGGCCGAAGTGAGAACTATGCCATGAAAATGTATCCGGAACTCCCGATTGAATCATTTGTAGAGATGGGCGATTTTGTCGGATTTTCCGCCAAGCATGCGAAGCGGGCAGGAATGCAGGAAATCCGGTTCGTTGGCATGATTGGAAAGTTTTCAAAGGTTGCTCAAGGACTAATGATGGTTCATGCAAAAAGTGCTCCCATAGATTTCGGATTTCTTAAACGTATTGCACGGGAAGTTGGAGTCCCCGATGAACTCCGTGCACAGATTCTCGATGCGAATACGACCATGCAAGTTGGAGACTGGATGTTGAAATGGGGGTATCCAGAGTTTTTTTCACTCCTTAGCAAGTACTGTTGTGAGCAAGTAATGGAACATATTGGCGGTGGAGTTCGTATCGATACGCGTTTGACGACCTTGAAAGGTGATTATCTAGGAGGCGCAACCATTGACGGATAGATTACCGAAGAAGTGGTTATGCATCATGGGTTGGGGATGACGGAATTCAAAGTCTTCTGCCCGAACAGGCAGAAAAGTTATCCGAAGCAGATGTCTTAGTCGGTGGTGAGCGATTACTGAAGTTATTTCAAGATTTTGAGGGGGATAAAATTCTTTTAAAATCCCCGCTCAGTAAAGTCTTGGAGGAGTTACAGACGAACCATCGGCATCAGAGAGTAATCGTTCTTGCGTCCGGAGATCCCCTGTTTTATGGAATCGGGTCCTATCTTGTGAAACAGATTGGTTCTGAAAACATAGAGGTTTTTCCATATGTCAGCTCCATTCAGCTTGCTTTCGCACGTTGCGGCGAAAGCTGGCAAGATGCACAGTTAATTAGCTTGCACGGACGTTCCATCCTGGGATTGGTACAAAAAATTGACGGTTCCCGAAAAGTAGGTTTACTTACCGACGAAGTCAATACGCCATCCGCCATCGCGAAATACCTGCTTGGATTTAACATGACCGAGTATAATGCGTTTGTTGGCCGTGAGGAAAAAACGGGTTGGTACACACTTGAACAACTCGCAGAGAGTACTTTTTCACCGTTGAATGTCATGGTGCTAAAACGGAACAGATCCAAGTCAAACGGACGTCAGCAGTTTGGTTTGGGTATTTCCGATGCAGAGTTTTTTCAACGCAAACCGGATAGAGGGTTGATTACAAAGCGGGAGATTCGGGTTCTCAGTCTTTCTGAATTGAACTTGAGAACAGACGCAGTTCTGTGGGACATCGGTGTGTGCACCGGTTCCGTTTCCATAGAAGCTATTCGCAGTACACAGGGTTTACGTGTTTTTGCGATTGAAAAAAACGAGGAAGACCTCGAATTTCTACGGCAAAATCAGATCAAGTTTCGATGTGACTTTACTGCAGTCCATGGACGGGCTCCGGCAAGACTGGATGAGTTTGAAGATCCAGACGCTGTTTTTATCGGCGGAAGTGGCGGCGAGCTGGAGGAATTGCTTTCGGTCTGCGCAAATCGGCTTCGACCAAGTGGTCACATCGTGGTGAATGCAGCAACGATAGAGACGCTATATACAGCTCAACAAACGCTACAAAATCTTGGGTTTTATGTGTCGATTACATTAATTCAAACATCCCGCAGCAAACCGATCCTCAATCTTACGCGGTTTGAAGGGATGAATCCCGTATATATGGTGACTGCTTGGCGGGCAGATGAAGGGCAAGGTGACACATGTGAGTCATGATGGAATTGGAACAGTTTATGGAATTGGGGTCGGGCCCGGAGATCCGGAGTTGATTACGGTGAAGGCACATCGTTTAATTCAAGAATCCCCTGTGATTGCCTATCCGAAAAAACGCATGGGCGGAAAAAGCTACGCGCTGGAGATTGTCGAGCAATATATAAATCCTTCCGAAAAAGCCATGTTGGGGCTCGTTTTCCCGATGACCAGGGATAAAGACGTTTTATATCGACAGTGGAATGAGATTGTTGATACGGTTTGGGAAGAACTAAGTCAGGGACGAAACGTGGCATTTGTAACCGAAGGGGATCCAATGCTCTATAGTACTTTTATCCATATGAGTAGGTTACTCAAACAGCGGTATCCACATTCGGAGGTTGTTTCGGTTCCGGGTGTTTCCTCCATCAACGCTGCGGCCTCGCGTATGGATGTACCGCTTGCAGACGGGGATGAAACCGTGGCCATCGTTCCCGCTACAAAGGATCTTTCCAAAATGCGAACCGTTTTGGAAATGCATGATTGTGTCATTTTTATCAAGGTGTCCAAGGTTCTTGATTCAATGATTGATTTGTTGTCCAACCTGGAACTCATTGATAAAGCTGTGGTTGCGACGAGGGTCACGGCAAGTGAAGAGATGATATGGAACAACGTCCAAGAACTTCGTGGAGCAGACCTTAACTACCTAACACTGATGGTGGTGAGAAAATGAGTCTCAGAGCGAAAGTGTACATTGTGGGCGCGGGTCCCGGTGATCCGGAATTGATTACCGTGAAGGGGATGCGGATCCTGGAGACCACCACAAAACGTGAGCCGACCCAAGGTTATAAATTCAAATTAAGATACACTCCATCCGATTCATCCTGTGTGATACCAATGTACGACAGGGTGACACTTGAGGCGGAGTGATTAGATAGTTTCTGCAGAACGGCCAGACTTACGTTGGATTGGTACGCATGATACCCAAAAGTCTTTCGAAGTGTTGGGACCGTATGGCCTTCTTATGAATAGGCAAATGGACGCATTTGGTGAACACATCTGAAAAATGTACTGTTATAATATTGATATGCCTTAGCACTTTGTATAGATCAATTTTCGGGACTTATTTTGTCCCTCAAGGACTTATTTTGTCCACTGCTGTTTATTGTAGCTGATTACTAAGAGATATTGGAAATCAAAAGGAGAGAAATCGTGCGTGATCGATCAAATTGTTAAATATCTGGGTTCTGAAGCAAATACTCTGTTAAGCCACCATTGTCAAACCATCCCCGTATCTTCTTTGACAACTCCATCTGGGAACTTAGTAAGTGACATATACGGACCATCTAATCGCAATAATCAGGTGTTAAAGAGCCTTCAGCAATTAGTCAGTACGGGCCGTTTGGCGAACACCGGGTATGTATCCATATTGCCGGTTGATCAGGGAGTTGAACACTCTGCTGGTGCCTCATTTGCTAAGAATCCAGC
>JAKADF010000200.1 GCA_021820805.1 Bacillota bacterium | reverse complement strand
AGATTTGACTATGTTGTACGGAGGCAACATGCTAAGACTTAGATGAACAAATCACCACTTTCAAAAGCAATATTCGAAAGGAACTAAATACGATTGTGCGAACAGAATTGGTTTTCAGTTTTTTTTGGTAGTGAGGTGCTTTAATCATGTTTTCGTATATAATGCAATGTCGTTTCGGTAAAAGAGAGAGCCTATTAGGAGCGAATAAAGTTGGCAATTGAGTCATTAAGTTTACTAAGGAAAATCATATATGGGGTCCTTCTGGCACTCGTTTTCTTTACAGGGGCACTTGCCGCGGGCTTGTTGCAGGGTAAGGTTGGGGTGGCGTTAACACTTATTGGAACCTCGGTAGTACTAGAGGCGCAGCCTGCTGCAGCTCTTAGTATTTTGCTTCACTTTGACCCGATGTCAGGCGCCATTATTAGCATTTTAGCCAATTTAATTGCCATCCCTCTGTTGATGCTTACTTTTGATGAAGTGATTTCAAGATGGAAGTGGTTAGGAAGGAAGCTTAGAAAAGCCGAAAAGTGGTCTATCAAATATGGGAAGTACGGTGTTTGGGTGTTAACTCCACTCACACCGTTTTTAGGTGCTTACGTATGTGTTTCTATAGGTTATCTGTTACGGTGGCCGCCTATTAGAATATTTGTGAGCATCCTGTGCGGTGTCATAGTATCCACATTTCTTATTACGTATGGGGGGCATTCAATTTTGAGTTGGTTCAGGTGAACTGGAATTGATGTGTATATTTGGAGGAGCTGTTGGGTAACTTTACATTGTTGTTAATTATGGTTCTTCAAAAGGGGACGATGCTTATAAAAGTTGACTAAATCAATCATGATTTTACAGACATTCTTCAATAGAAGGTTTTTTAGAAAGTTTATTCATTGAAGAAGTCGTTCAAAAGCATATATAGGGTGTCCCGGGCGGGGGCCAGGGCTCAACGAACTGAAGCTCATTATCCTTCCGTAAAGCTGTCAGTTTTGTGTTATCAAAGTCCTGGCCCTGTCCCAATTCCTTGGAGAGGGTGGAGTTGATTGAGCGGTCTGTTTTTGGCTCGCCTGCAATTTGGGACAATGACGATTTATCATTTCTTCTATGTGCCGCTTACCATTGGTTTAGCCTATTTACTTTCCATTATGGAAACAGCGTATGTCATCACCGGAGACAATACGTATAAACGCATGACCCAGTTCTTTGGGAAACTGTTCCTTTTGAACTTTGCAGTCGGTGTTGTTACGGGGATATTTCAGGAATTCCAGTTCGGGATGAATTGGTCAGACTATTCGAGATTCGTTGGGGATGTATTTGGTGCGCCTCTTGCTATTGAATCACTAGCAGCTTTTTTTCTTGAATCAACTTTTCTTGGTGTATGGCTTTTTGGATGGGATCGCGTTTCAAAAAAAGTTCACCTTGCTTCCATTTGGCTTGTCGCAATTGGAACAACCCTCTCTGCATTCTGGATTCTGACAGCAAATGCGTTCATGCAAGAGCCTGTTGGCTATACGCTGCGGGGGGGACATGCAGAGATGTCCAACTTTTTCGCCTTGATATCGAGTGTCCAGCAGTGGCTCGAATTCCCACATGTCTTGTTTGGTGCGTGGACAACTGGAGCCTTTTTTGTTCTCGGTGTTAGTGCGTATCAATTGCTTAGAAAACGTTCGGTTAAAGTCTTCCGCAGGTCATTCCGGATTGCTGCAACAGTCGGCGCGCTTGCTAGTGTCCTTACAGCAATTATCGGTCATGGACAAGCTCAGCACTTGGTAACAGCACAGCCGATGAAAATAGCTGCTGCCGAGGCCTTATGGAATACGAGCCCAGAGCATGCGCCTTTGACAGTATTTGCACTTATTAATGATGAGAAAGAACAGAATACATTTAAAATTGAGATCCCATATGGATTAAGTGTTTTAGCACATAATCGGCTTAGCGGAGATGTAATAGGTATCAATCAAATCCAGAAACAGTACGAGCAAAAATACGGTCCAGGGAATTATGTACCGCCTGTTCGAACAACGTTCTGGAGTTTTAGAGTCATGGTACTTGCAGGTTCTCTGATGATTTTATTTACACTGTATGGCGTTTATCTCTCCATGCGGGATAAGCTCGAAAATCGGCCATTTTATTTAAAAACTTTAGTTTGGATGATACCACTTCCATTCATTGCAAATTCCGCAGGTTGGCTGATGACGGAGGTCGGACGGCAACCGTGGGTTGTGTTCGGTCTGCTGAAAACCGCAAATGGTGTATCGCCGACCGTTCCGGCAGGAATGGTGCTTACGAGTTATGTTGGACTTACGCTTGTGTATGCTCTGCTTCTTGTCCTTGATATTTATTTATTTTCAAAGGCTATTTCGCAAGGACCGGATGAGGAAGAACCTGGGACACGCGCTTCTAAAACTGTAGTGCCATCTTTATAAGTTTTTTAAAAGCCTCTTTGTTGTCAATTGATAATAGAATGTGGGAGGTACGTATGAGTCTAAATACATTGTGGTTTATTCTCATTTGTACACTGTTTGTTGGCTTTTTCTTTCTGGAAGGGTTTGATTTTGGCGTAGGTATGTTGGTTCCTTTCATCGGCAAGAAGGATGTTGAGCGTCGGGTTGTGATGAACAGCATCGGGCCGTTTTGGGATGCAAATGAGGTGTGGTTGATTGCAGCAGGTGCATCCATGTTTGCAGCTTTTCCAAATTGGTATGCAACATTGTTCAGCGGTTTTTATTTTCCGTTGTTTGTAATGATTCTTGCCTTTATTGCGCGCGGTGTCGCGTTCGAATATCGAAGCAAAGTCGAAAATCCAAAATGGCGTAATACTTGGGACTCTGTGTTATTCGCAGGAAGTTTATTGCCTCCTTTGTTGTGGGGCGTTGCGCTTGCGGATCTCATGAAAGGCGTTCCTATTGATACCAAGATGGATTATGTTGGAACGTTTTTTGATTTGATTAGTGTGTATTCCTTGATTGGCGGAGTTAGTGTAGTGCTCTTGTTCATCCTCCACGGTGCGCTCTTTTTGACGCTAAGAACAACGGGTGATATTCGTGAAAGGGCGAGTGTTGCAGCAATGCGGATAGGGGCACCGACGACAGCCGTAATGTTTCTGTTTGTCATATTAAGCTACTTTCAAACAGATATTTTCTCGAGGCTTGGAGTAGACAGAGGCCTAGTTCCAATTGTTGCGGGACTTGCGCTTATTTCTGTTCGTTTTCTAATTAAATACCGACACTACAGCTTTGCGTTTGCTATGACAGGTTTTGTGATTGTGCTTTCAACCATCACAGTTTTTCTTGGGTTATATCCAAGGGTCATGATTAGTTCATTAAACCCAGACTGGAGTCTCAACATCTATAATGCAGCGTCCAATCCGTATTCGCTCAGGGTAATGACCATAATTTCGCTTACAGTTATTCCAATCGTAATTGCTTATCAAATCTGGAGTTATTGGGTTTTTCGCCATCGCGTAAAACTCGACCATCTTGATTACTAATGATGCATCGGCGTTTAATTCATGAGATAAGGTCAAGCTTCCCCTCTTTAGCAGCCGGAATATGCTCATCTTTGTGCACAGGACTCACAGCGACCCTGCAGGCAGTACTATTTGGAACAATTATAAGCAGAGTATTCATCGAGCATAAAGGTTTGCAAGCTGAAGAGAAGGAAATCGGAGTCTTAGTGTTTTGTATTTTTGCACGAGCTGCCTTTACATTCGCAAGTGATTTCTTCTTACGCTTGGCTTCTGTTCACGCAAAGTCAAGGCTTCGAGAACGAACTTTGTCGCATCTAATCACCTTGGGCCCTGCGTATTTGCAAAGAGAGAGAAGTGGGGAACTTACAGAAACATTGTATGAGGGAATCGAACAACTTGATCCTTATTTGACGCGTTATATCCCGGCAGTTGCAGGGTCTCTTTTCATACCAGTCCTGATTTTAGGTTTCGTCTTCATGCGAGACAAATTAGCTGCACTTCTACTCTTTGTCACTATGCCGCTTATCCCGCTTTTCATGATACTGATTGGAAAAATGTCAGAGGCTTTGGCCAAACGGCAATGGGCTCATCTTAGCCTTTTAGGCGCACATTTTTTGGATGTTATCCGAGGGCTTGTAACTTTGAAGCTATTCGACAGGAGTAAAGCGCAAATTGACACGATTGAGAGGATAAGCGATGCGTACCGAAAAGCCACAATGAGTACACTCCGGGTGGCCTTTCTGTCTGGATTTGTGCTCGATCTCCTCGCAACACTTAGTACTGCAATGGTAGCCGTTGCTGTAGGTTTGCGGTTATTAAATGGAAGTGAGACATTTCAAAATGGGTTTATTGTTTTACTTCTGACCCCGGAATTCTATCTGCCATTTAGAAACCTTGGTGCAGAGTATCATGCCAGTATGAATGGGACGCAAGCAGCAGACAGGCTTTTTGAAATTTTGGATACAAAACCGTTAGGAGTAATTGCAGAAGAGTGTAGTTCAAATAAACGGGCTGAACAAACGGTTGGCAATAAGGCAGGTGTGTCTATTTCGATAGAGAATGTCAGCTGTTCGTTTTGCGACTCTAATTCGAAAAATAGGGTTTTAGCGCATATTTCTTTCAATATTGCTGAAGGTGAATCGATTGCAGTTGTTGGACCAAGCGGTGCAGGCAAAAGTACGCTGTTAGACCTCATAATTGGCTTTATGAAGCCGGATGAAGGGCAAATTGTAGTTGGGAATCACATAAGGCTCTGTGAACAATCCATTGCATGGTGGCGTGAGCAAGTTGCGTATGTACCGCAGCGTCCTTACTTATTCCATGGCACGATAATGGAAAATTTACGTTATGCAAACCCTATGTGTTCGTTAGTTGACATTAGAGAGGCAGCGAAAAAGGCGGGGGCAGATGGTTTTGTTAGGTCTTTGAAGAATGGCTATGACACCATGCTTGGCGAAAATGGACTTAGGCTGAGTGGCGGTGAGGTACAACGAATTGCGCTGGCGCGTGCCTTTTTAAAAAACAGCCCCGTGTTCATTTTTGATGAACCAACAGCTCATCTTGATGTAGAGAGTGAATTTTACATTCAACAGGCATTAGTAGATTTGTTAAGGTCTCGAACGGCCATCATTGTTGCCCATAGATTTGGGACAATATCTCATGTAGACAGAGTTGTGGTTCTGGATAGTGGTCAGATTGTCTGTACAGGCAGGCATGATGATTTGGTGAAATCCAACCATGTATATAAAGGGCTTGTTCATTCATATACGGGGGATTTTGTTTCATGAGTTTATTCATCCGATTAATCAAGTTATTAGTTCCTTTTCGTTTGCAGCTATTCCTTTCCGTGTGTACAGGTTTTTTAACAGTGGCAATGAATATTGGCCTTATGGCCACATCTGCCTACTTGATTGCAAAGGCTGCAATGCATCCAACGACTATTCTCCTTTTATGGATCCCGATTATCGGCGTTCGCTTTTTCGGACTGATGCGGCCTGCTATTCGTTATGTGGATAGATACATTTCGCATGACATTACACTCAGACTTTTGGCACGTTTACGTGTATGGGTGTTCTCAAGAATCGAACATCTTGATGGAACACTTTTTCTCAAACATCAAAGCGGGGATTTACTCACTACTGTTGTAGAAGATGTAGATACACTGCAGAATTTTTATTTACGGGTTATTGCTCCGCCATGTACAGCCCTCTTGTCTGCCATCCTTGTTTCTGTTTTACTGGCTCGCTATGATGTTTATCTCTCAATTGTGCTTTTTTGCTTCCTTGCACTTGCGGGCATTGGATTACCTGTCATTACGCGTCATTATGGCCGCTCCATAGGACAGCGTTTAATAGAGACGCGAGCAAGCACTTATACCTCTATTATTGAAACAATTTCAGGCATGACCGAACTTTGGACATTTAGCGGATTGAAAAAAAGAATTCAATTGCTGATTCAAGAACAAGAAAATCTAAATCGACTGCAATTGCAGGACGGAATGTTAAACGCTGCAGCCCGTTCCCTTTCTGTGCTGCTTGTAAACGGTGCAGTTTGTGTTTTGCTTGTTATGTCAATTATCCTTGTGTCAAAACACAGATTAACCGGGATTGGCCTAACAGTTATCGTACTCACCGCTTTTTCCAGTTTCGATGCTGTGTTGCCTCTTCCTTCTGCCTTTCAATTTTTAGGACAAAGCTTAGCGTCGGCAAGGCGTCTTTTTTCAATTGTGGATGAAAAACCGCTAATTTGTTTTCCCGAGAAAGTCGAAACACCTTTACAAAATGTCAATTTGAAAGTATCCGGCCTATGTTTTCGCTATGAAGAGAATGATCCGGAAGTACTTTCAAATATTAATATAGATTTACCTCTTGGGAAGCATATTGCGATTGTCGGCCAGAGCGGGTCTGGCAAAAGCACATTTATCCATCTCCTCTTACGGATGTACGACTATGACCAAGGCTTAATTGAACTTGGCGGCATCAATTTAAAAGAATATGATGAACAAACTATCCGAAAGATGTTCGCCGTCGTCAGTCAAAATACATACTTGTTTCGGGCAACCATACGTGAAAACTTGCGGATC
>JAKADF010000199.1 GCA_021820805.1 Bacillota bacterium | reverse complement strand
GATGCGTCCATGATTTCTTCAAAGCGCACAGTTATGCCAAATAAATCAGCTACAAATTGGCGAATCCACTTCATAGCAAAAATTTTCCCAGAGACAATAATATATTCAGGTTTGTCAATCTGTTCAATCAGGTTTTTCCCAATCGCATATGCGTTGTACATCATGCCTTCGATGGCCGCGCGCATAAGGTGGACTTGACCATGATGGAGCTTAAGACCGACAAAAGATGCTGTTGCTCCCTCATCCCATATCGGTGCACGTTCTCCAGCAATGTGTGGAATACAGTAAAGCCCGTTTGTTTCTACGTGTTCTGCAAATCTGCAGAGTTCGGGAAGTTGATGTTCGTCTTCAAACACTTCACGACTGAGCCAGTCAAGAAGAATCCCGCCATTATTGCTTGGTGCGCCAATAATAAATCGTTCATTGTCGAGCACGTAGCAAAATGACCGCAGGGACTCGTTTGTCAAAGGCACATCCGATCCGCTGCGAATCGCGAGGCTTGTGCCGATGGTCATTACCATAGACCCTCTGTGCGTTACACCGTGAGCTAGATTAGCCAAGACGCCGTCTGAAGCACCAATGTTAAACTTTGTTTCCATTGTTAGACCTGCACTAAGGAGCTGTTCGTCAGAAATGCCGGACTTTGTATAAGAAGTTGGAACAATGCGAGATAATTGAGAAGATGTGACACCCGTAATTTGAAGTGCTTGTTCGTCCCAATCGCGTGTCTTTAAATTAAATAATCCAGTAGCACTCGCAATCGATTCGTCGATGCACCATTCTCCAAACCATTTAAACCATAACCATTCTTTGAGTGATGCAAACCGATGTGCCTGTGAAAAGATTTCAGATTTCGACTCTCTCATCCACACCAGTTTTACCAAAGGTGACATCGCATGGATAGGAGTTCCTGTTTGCCCGTATACAGACCTATTTTCAGAGTTCCAAATAGAGTTTGCAATACCGCCAGCTCTTACATCCAACCATAATATAGCGTTCGTCAGAGGTTCATTTGTGTTTGAAATTACAATTAAGCTGTGCATTGCTGTGCTTATGCCAATAAGTGTTGTTTGATAACCTTTTTGTTTTGCAGTTTGAATTGCAGAAGTAACGAGTCTAGTTACAACCTCGTAAACGTGGTTCGGATCTTGTTCCGCCATTCCAGTTTGGGCTGAAATGAGGTGAAGTCTTTCTTCAGAGCGACTAACCGTATCCCCGTTTTTGTCTATGCATAATACTTTTGCAGATGTTGTGCCGACATCGATACCGAGTGTACAAGTGTTTTCTGCCATTTCTCCACCCCATAAATATCATAAATCGCCGACGGAGCCGGCGATTTAGACGTAAAAAGTTATACAGTAAAAGCTAACCGTGGCGAAAGTTTAACGATTGTAAGGTGTCTTAATTTGTTCGATATTACCAAGCAAGAATATATAACTGAATATACCGATTACAAGCACGACTGCCGCAACAATAAATCCAGTTGCAAACGATCCCGTTCCTCCAGCGATAAACCCAGTCACGATTGGAGCGAGTATTCCCATAATGTTATTCAAGAAGTTCATAATACTTCCTACTATACCTACTGTACCCTTTGGCGCAATCAAAGATGGGATACTCCAACCAATTGGTGCAGAAAACGCAAGGCCTGACAGGGCAATCGTGATCCAAATAATTGCTACATTTGGGTTTGATGTAAACGCAGCGCCTGCAACAGCGAGCCCCATAATCATTCCAATAACAATCAAGGTTTTTCTTACTTTGGTTGGGTTGTTTCCTTTTTTGATTAAGTAGTCAACCAACCATCCACCGATGATAATATCAGTTAGTGTTGCAAAGAGCCAGGGAATAATGGTGTACAAACCGCTCTTAAGGACAGTCATGTGCATTTGGGTCTCCAGATAACCTGGCAGCCAAGTTAAGAGTAAGTAAAATGTATAACCATAAGCAGCAAAACCAATTGTTAGACCCCAAACTTTTGGCTGTGTAAGCAAAAAGCCAAGGTTGCGCATGACACCACCGGAAGCCTCACCTTCTGCCTGAGCACCGCCCTCTTCAATGTAAGCACGTTCTTCTTCAGACAGATACTTGGCATCTTTAGGATCACGATAAAATGCCCAGTACAAAATTGCATAGAAGAGGCTTAAAATACCCGTCAGCCAGAAACCGCCTCTCCATCCCCACTGTGTTACAGCAAACGCAACGATTGGAACTCCAATTACGTTTGAAAACTTTGCAGCGGCATCAAATGCGGAGGTTGCAAGTCCCCTCTCTCTCATGGGGAACCAATAGCCAGTTGCCTTGGATGCCCCCGGGAATGCAGGGGCCTCAGCGGCACCAAGTAAAATACGTGATAAAATAATAAGACCCATACCACTGACCATAGCGGTCATAAATGTTGCGATTGACCAAATAACTGTACCGATTCTTGTGAGCCATTTGACACCGACTTTATCAAGCAAGGCCCCAACTGGTATTTGTAATAATGCATAAGACCAAGCAAAAGAGGATAAAAGAATACCCATTTGCCCCTTTGTCAAGCCATATTCATGCATGAGCGGCTTTGTTGCAACAGAAATATTGGTACGGTCAAAATAATTAATAACAATGCCGATACCGATTAAAACAGCAATACCCCAACGAACATTTCCAATTCGCTTAGCCATTGCTTTACCTCCTTGTAGGAATATTTTTCCCGAATATTGTTTAAAGTTGCGTTTACCCATTTATCAGGCACAATATCTCGATGTGTTTGGCCGTTCAAAGTGCGGCAAACGCTTACAACTTTAGGTCAAGTAAAACGTTTTACAAAAACGATTTACCATCAAAAGAGATGCTACTACACCTTGGCTCAGAGCACAATACTTTCCGTTTATTGGGAGAGATGGGTGGGCATTATTTTTAAGATAATTCACACATTTGAACTTTTAATGAAATTGAGTTAGTGTACTTTTATGCAGAAAGCCTTTTCATAGAAAAACAGGGGGTCACACAAAGTCATGAAGAAAAAAGCTTTTTTTGCTACTTTAGTTGTTGCAGGAGCAATGATTGCAGGCTGTGGTGCAACGAATAATAATACAGCAGCGAACAACACATCAACCAGTGCAGCACAGACTGGTCAGACAATTAAGGTAGCTGCTGACACAACCTTCCCGCCATTTGAGTCAGAACAAAATGGCAAAATAACAGGTTTTGATATTGCAATGATTAATGCAATTGCAAAACAGGAAAATTTGCAAGTTGATATGTCTACAATGCCTTTCACTGGTTTAATTCCAGCACTTCAAACAGGACAAGAGGACGTTGCTGTTGCGGGTATTACGATTAAAAAGACCCGGATGCAAGCAGTAAACTTCTCTAACGCTTATTACAAATCCGGTTTATCCATTTTGGTTAAAACAAACTCTAATATAAAAGGGTTGTCTGACCTAAAGGGTAAGCTTGTTGCAACGAAGAAAGGTACCTCTTCTGTTGACCTATTGACGCAAAAGGGTATTACAAACGTAAAACAATTTGACAACATTGATGATGCTTACAATGCACTTGAAACGGGCGGAGCAGACGCTGTAGTGTTTGACAACCCAGTGAATATTAACTTCATGAATACGCATAAAAATGTGCACACTGTCGGCGGACTTCTGACAGGTGAGTATTACGGTATAGCTGTCAGCAAGAAAGATACAGACCTGTTAAACAAGATAAATGATGGTCTCAAGAAAATCCAAGCAGACGGTGAGTACGCAAAATTATTTAATCAGTACCTCGGCGGAGATAAGAGCGGTCTAGTAAGCGGAGTGAAAGATCCTGCTTCTGTAGCGGTAAACGACTAAGTTTGATTTAGTCGATATGGCGTAGCGGGGACATCTTGCTACGCCTTTCTTATGTATAAGAGAAAGGAGCAACACATCGGGAATGAACCCTTTTGTGAAGTTTTTAACGATTGTTTCAAGTTCGTCTCCTCAGTTAATGCACGGACTTCTCCGAACAGTGGAATATTCTATTGTTGCAATTATATTTGCGGTGATTTTGGGTCTCGTCGCTGCAATGTTTAAGTTATCTCACAACAAACTTCTTAGAGCAATCAGTGCAATTTATGTTGAAATTTTCCGCGGTACACCGCTCTTAGTTCAAGTGTTCTTCATTGTACTTGGCCTTCCAGCCATTATGCCGTTAAATACTTGGGTTGGGCCGTCCTTGTACCCCATTGTTGCTGCAGCAACGGCGCTCGCTTTGAATGAGGGGGCTTATATAACTGAGATTATTCGCGCAGGTATTCTTGGTGTTGACAGAGGTCAAAGGGAAGCTGCGGAAAGCATTGGTATGAGCGGGTTCCAAACGATGCGTTACATTATTTTACCGCAAGCTTTCAAGCGAATGATTCCTCCGCTTGTGAACCAATTTGCACAAACAGTGAAAGATACATCACTCATTGCCCCAGTCGGTGTAGTTGAGTTGGTATACACAGGTCAAATCATCATTGCACAAAACTTTGCTGCATTCCAAATTTGGTCAGCCATCGCTATTCTCTATTTCATCGTCATTTTTGCACTGACTAGGTTCGCCGGTTATCTGGAGAGGAGGCTGCAAATTGATAAGCGTTAAAAATCTAAAAAAGTCATTTGGTCATCTCGAAGTATTAAAAGATATTAGTAACCACGTAGAACAACAAGAAGTAGTTGTTGTCATCGGACCGTCAGGCAGTGGAAAAAGCACATTTTTACGTTGCTTGAACGGACTCGAGAAAGCAACATCCGGCCACATTATCATTAACGGGATGGAACTGACAAATCCGAAAGTTGACATTACCAAGCTTAGACAAAAAGTGGGTATGGTTTTTCAACGCTTCAACTTGTTCCACCACCTAACTGTTCTTGACAATATTACAATCGGCCCTCGCAAAGTCCTGAAAGAATCACAAAAAATAAGCGTAGAACGTGCGAGAAAACTGCTCGCAAAGGTAGGACTGGAAGGGAAAGAAAATAGTTACCCAGATGAATTGTCTGGCGGCCAGCAGCAACGTGTCGCGATTGCAAGAGCCCTTGCGATGCAGCCTGATATCATGCTCTTTGATGAGCCAACGTCCGCGCTTGACCCAGAAATGGTCGGTGAAGTGCTGCAGGTTATGAAGGATCTTGCTCGGGAAGGAATGACCATGGTTGTCGTTACGCACGAGATGGGATTCGCACGCGAGGTTGGCGATAGGGTTATCTTTATGGATGGCGGCTACATCGTCGAAGAGGGGACTCCTGCCGAAGTATTTTCAAACCCGAAAGAAGAACGGACGCGTGCATTTCTCAGCAAGGTTTTATAATTAACACCAAAATGGCGTGTAAATCCAGAGCGGATTTACACGCCATTTTTATTTGTGGGCGTGTCGATGAGGAATATGTTTTCTCATGTACTTTAACAGATGATAAGAAACATGGATTTGTTCTTGGCTAAGTGGAATGCCTGGTTCAAGATGCATCCATAAAGATTTTGGATATGCAACCAGTTGGTCTGGATATACGCTGCGATGACCAACGATAAGATATGATGTTATGCAGGCTGTCAATACGTAGATACCGATTGAACTACCAAATAACTCGAAACCCATGATGATTGCAGCAATAGGTGTGTTGGAGGAAGCAGCAACGACAGCCACCATTCCTACAGCAGCACCAAGTACAGGACTTATATGCAACAGGTTTGCAAATACATTTCCAGCAGTCGCGCCAATAACGAATTGCGGAGTGACAATCCCGCCATAAAAACCGGATCCTAATGTAATCCCCACAAACAACAGCTTCCAAAAAAATGCTAAATAAGCTACATGCTCACCGAGTAAAGCTCGATTCATCAGTGGAAGGCTCAAACCAAGGTAATCCGTAGGAAGAAAGATAATAAGTACGGCTAAAATGGCGCCTCCAATGATTGGCATGGCGGGTAACCAGATGTGGAAATGCTTCTGAATTTGGCTGAAAAGCGTACGTACCCGTTCATAGCATTCAATAAACAACCATGAAACGAGTCCGCAAAGAATCCCGATTAAAATGATTTTAATGAACAAGCTCTCTGTAAAGGCGGCTGCTCCGGGGTATGGGTAATATGAATATGGGACGCCAAGCTCCTTGCTCACTTCATATGAAGTTACCCCAGCAATAAACGATGGAAAGAGCACATCGTGTCTAAGCTGGCCAATCGCAAGCACCTCAATGCCGTAGATGCTTCCAGCAAGCGGAGTGCCAAATACACTTGCAAATCCAGCACTGATTCCGCAGATTACAAGACGCTTCTGCAGCTCTGGACGCAACCTTAGAATTTGTGCAAACCACGATGAGAGTGTGCCGCCAATATGGGAACACGGGCCTTCTTTACCAGCGGATCCGCCAAGCGCCAAAGTAAAGATAGCCGCAATTGGTTTAATCGCCCCCGTTTTAAACGGCATTTTCCCACTGTGTTCGTGCACGGCAGCGATTACAGAATCCTTTCCTCTCGTTGTTCCGTGACTATAACCATAATAAAGCGACAGACCGTTAAGTAAACCGCCTGCAGGTAACAGATCGGAA
>JAKADF010000198.1 GCA_021820805.1 Bacillota bacterium | reverse complement strand
TTCATCACTCCCTATCGGAAAATGAGAGAGTTGGCCAGGGAAAAGATAGGCCGGGATAAATTCCTCGAAGTTTATGTTAAAGCCGATTTGGCGACGTGTGAGCGGAGAGATCCGAAAGGATTGTATAAAAAAGCACGGGCTGGCACAGTACAAAATTTCACTGGCATTACTAGTCCGTACGAGCCCCCAAAAAACCCAGAGTTTATTATTAATACGAAAGATGAACCTTTGGGTGAATGTGTTGAAAAATTACAAACTGAGATCATGGGGAGAACAGAACTAAATTAGGTATAATGCGAAGTCTAGCAATTTGGGTAGTATTGCGACATACGAATAGACGGCTTCTGGCAACTTGGAAACGTAAAGAGGTGTAAGATCTTTGGAGAAATACACCATTATTTACCCGCCGATAATATCGTGGAACGATAAGATTTTCCAAAGGCCACATCAATTGCTGGCAGAATTCGCTCGTCAAGGCCATTTTTCTATATTAGCTAATTTGACTGATGATAAAAGAGGATTGTATTGGTTTCCGATGGATAGACTATGCATCTCAAACCGGTTGGAAGAAACATTACAAAACCCGGACATCCAAAAGAAAGTAAAGGGTACTACTACAGTATTTTGGAATTCGTGGCCGAAAATTTTTAGGTTGAAGGACAAAATTAAACCTGATATTCATGTATTCGATTACATTGACGAAGCTAGCGAGGAATTCTATCACTGGCAAGAAGGATTAGTGGAATCAATTAGTTCGGCAGATTTGGTCGTATGCTCGTCAAATCGGCTATTCAATCTAGTTTCAGAGCAGTATCCAGAAAAGAGAATTCGAATTGTTAAAAACGGTGCCGATATTCGTCCTTATTTGGTGAGATCCCCTCCTATTCCTGATGAATTAGCCGAGCTTAAACAAAGATATTCGTGCATTGTTGGTTTTCATGGAAGCTTACAGTCATGGGTTGATTATCGTTTGATTGCGGGCATTGCAGACAAACGTCCAGACTGGGGAATCGTGCTGGTTGGCCCCGAATATTGCCCAGCTGATGTATGTAAAAAGAAAGCAAATGTGCATTTGCTCGGTTTTAAACCATACAAGGAGCTATACCAGTATGTCACCCACTTTGATGTAGGAATTATTCCATTTCAAGTTCGCCAATTAACACATTCCTCAAATCCAATCAAAATGTATGAATATCTTGCCGCAGGTGTTCCTGTTGTAGCAACACCCATACAAGAATGCGTGCAATACCAACCATATATTAGGATTGCGGGCTCTGCCGATGACTTTATTGTAAAAATTGAAGAGGCAAGAAATGTTGGGGAGCAAGAAAAGAGAAACTATCGCATTGTTGCACGCAAGAATTCCTGGGAAGAACGTGTTCATTCCATCTTGAAGGAATTGAAGGCGATCCAAAAATGAAACTTGCAGTCGGTATGTTGGTTAAGAACGAAGCAGACAGATATTTAGCTGAAGTGATTCGGAACATTTGTCTTTATGCAGATGAATTAGTGATTCTGAATGACAACAGCACAGATAATACCATGGATATCATTCATTCCGAATGCTCCATCCCACTTCAAACCTACCTAGTAAAAAAAGGGGATTTCGGTCACGAAATCATTCTTAGGAAAGAGCTATACAATCTCGTTGTCAATTGTAGAACTGACTGGTTAATGATTGTAGATGCCGACGAGATTTGTTCTGCTTCATTCGGGAGTTTGCGATCCGACTTCGAAACATTGATGAATAGCAATACCGTTGATGTATGGGGGTTTCGTTTCTATGATTTCTGGTCAAAAACTTGCTATCGGGATGACGAAAAATGGAATGCCCATAAGTATTACACTTTGATGCTTACTCGCAATATTCAAGGCTTCACACCAATTTGGAATGAAGTAAACCACCATTGCGGACGTTTGCCAATGAACATCTGGTCAAGGACAACAAGTGGGACAGACAAAATTAAAATTAAGCACTATGGTTGGGCGACGGAAGCCGATCGGCAAAAAAAATATACTCGATATCTACAATATGACCCAAATGGCAAATATGGAGATTTACAGAAATATCATTCCATTTTAGATCCGAATCCACATGTAGTACCGTGGAACGATTAAATCTTTTTTGTCCATCAAGGAACATGCGAGGTGGTTTAAATGGGTTCTACCTTATCTATCGTAACAGGAAATTTGTATACACATGATGGCAAAACAACAGTCTTAGGAGGACTCGAAAGATACACACGCGACTTAGCTTATTTGTGTAAAAAACTTGGTTTTGATGTGACCATACGCCAATTCGGAGACCACTATTGGCAGCAGCAATATGAAGGTATTCCGGTTCATGCTTATCCGTGGAATGGGAATAGTGAGCATTGTGTTGAATTTATGATGAAGGATAGTCTTGATAAAGCAGATTACGTAATTTATACATGGCTAGGTTTTCAAACAAAGTATAAGGCTAATTCCATTTCTATTAACCATGGAATCTGGTTTGACGTTCCAGGGTTTGATGGGACATGGGGAAGAAACGTGAGCAAAAGCCATGTAATTCCTGCTTTTGAACAACTAGGCGCGCTTGTAACTGTAGACTTAAATTTTCTAAATTGGGCCCGTGCAGCAATTCCTTATGTTGATGTGAATAAGGCAGTCTACATTCCAAACTATGTAGATACAGATAAGTTTAAGCCCCAATCTCGAGAGGAAAATGAAAAAATTGAGATTTTATACCCTAGACGTTATGACAGGTACCGCGGAATCTACCTCATGCAGGAAATTGTCCCGGAACTGCTTGATAAATACGATAACATCAAATTTAATTTCGCGATTGACGAAAATCATCCAGCACTTGTAGGAGAGTGGAAAACTTGGCTGCATAAACAACCACATAAGAATCGAATTCGCTATCGGCACTACCCGATGAATGAAATGCCAGAGGCTTATCAAGAAGCTGATATAGTAGTTATTCCAAGTATCTGTTCAGAAGGAACTTCACTCTCTGCGTTGGAAGCGATGGCTTGCGGAAAACCGACTGTTGTGACGAATATCGGGGGGTTGTCTAATATTGTCTTGCCGAATTTTAACGGGAAAATTGTGAACCCGACTGCCCATCATATCAAAAAAGGCATTGAGGAATACATTTTGAATCCATTTGAGCGTAAGTTGCACGGAGAGAACGCTTGTCTCGTTGCAAAAACGTCCTTCAGTAAAACGCGTTGGGAAGAACAGTGGTCGCAACTGATTAGGAAAATCTTTCAGTGAATTGTATGCTTTTCCGAAATGGAGTGAATTCAGAATGTCTGAGTGGTTAACACCAGATGAACTATTGGAACAATGGCGAGTTGCGGTGGAGCTAGATATTCCCCACGCCTCAATTCGGATTGGAGATGGGGAGGCCTGTATCGCTGCTCATGAAGAGATATTGACAATGAACTTTATACGCGAAACATATAATTGGATAAATAATATCAACTATTGTGGTGTTACTTTACCCAATATGGATGCACGAATAAGATTAATTGCTGCACTGAAACAGGCTGATTTTATAGGCATCCTGCATCAATTAAACTGGTGGGGATGGCGGCCTCTTAGTGACATGGTCATAAAATACTATGATATTCAACCTGAAAAAATTTTTTATGCATTTGATAATGTGAATATTAGTAAAATGCCAAGGTTCTACGATACGTTCAAAAATACGAGGATACTTCTTGTTGGAAACAAGGCAAGAAAGTATAAAGAGGTATTGGAGCGCAGATATGAATGGAAAAGAATAGTCGGTACAGTCGAATGTCAGAATTGGACAATGGTTGATGCAGCAATAAACAAAATGGATCACTATGATTATCAATTAGCAATCGTTAGTGCTGGTGTTCCAGCAAAGGTGTTAGCTGCTCATGCGAAGCTGACTGGACATGTGGGTATCGACTTTGGACAAGGGACAGATGGATGTATCGTTGCGGATATGAAGGGACTGAATACGTGGGAGGATACAAGATATAAAGCGCCTTGATTTTAATTCGGTGCAACTTGAAACTAATTAATTTTAGCTTTTTTTCTCAAATCGGCTGGTAACGCATCCAGAATCTCTAGAGCCCGGTGTTTGTAAGTATGGAATTGATACACAAATTGTTGTCCTTCCTGTCTGATTTTTTTCATGGTTTCAGGATGCGACTCGTAGAAATGATAAGTTTCTAAAGTCTCTGCTTGTGAAGTACTCCATACGAGATGTTTGTGATTTTTAAACATATTTTCAACAGCCTTAGAGTGATGGGTGAAAAAGAAGCCTCCGCAACCCATCACTTCAAATGTACGCATAGATTGCATTGTGGTTGAATTTCCAACGCTATGGATCCCGAGCATAAAGGGAGCAGAAGCACAAAGGTTAGGAAGCCTTTCATAAGCTAGATAGCCATGATAGAGTTTTTCAGGAATGTAAAACGGAAACTTACGGTTCAGCCAATTTTCGTTTCCGTAAAAGACAATATCACTGCCTGTATCAATCAATGGTTGAAACATTGTTTGACACCCTTTTGTTCGATACGGATGAGCGTTGTAATTGTTTCCCATAAAGGCAAATGTGTGAGCGAGAAGCGGATCGTACGCACCTCTTTTATGCCACTTTGGGTTGCACGCAAAAGGGACAAAGATTGCTCGTACACCGTTTGGCTGGTAAATTTCTTGTATCCATGCTAGGTGAGTGGTACAGGTTAGAACAGATTTTCTGCCATAAACAAGAGAAAGATTATATGCAATTGGGTCTTCTATGGCCCAATAGACATGGGGTATTTTTGACTTTTCGATAACCTCCAAAATTATATGTTCCCGGTTGATTCCGCCTTCTGTAAATAGTAAATCCGGTTTGCATGCAGCAATTCTTTTCAACATCCCTGATGTCGTATCCTCTTCTGGGTTTAATATTTCAATATCAATACCAAGTTCACGAAATCCCTCTGCGATTCCATATTTAATGATGGGCGCCCAGTTTAGAAAGAGTATTTTCATAGGATTTCACCCAGTGCATGAATAATTTGTCTGACTCGATGCGCATACGTATGGTTTTCAAATACAAATTTTTGCCCTTGCATTCTGATTTGTTCCATCCTTTCAGGATGTTTTTTATAGTGTTTATACAAATCCATTGTTTCTTCTGGACTTGAAGACCAAACGAGATGCTTATGGTTTTCGAACATGTTCTCGATTGCGGCTGTTTTATGCGTGAGGTAAAAACCGGCGCAGCCGAGTACATCAAATGTGCGCATAGACTGCATTGTTTTGGATCCGCCTATGCTGTGCACACCAAGAATAAAGTTTGCTGATGCGCATAAATCAGGAAACTTTTCGTAATCTAAATATCCTAAATAGATATTGCGGGGGATTTGATAAGGAAAATCAAGGTCTTCCCACCACCAGTTTCCGTAAACAGCAATGTCGTATCCATTGGAAATGAACGGATTTAATATGGTTTGATATCCTTCTAACCGTGTTGGGAAGTATTTATAGTTATTGCCAACGAACACAAGGTCATGTGCTAAGGATGAAGAGGGAGAACCCTTACGATGAAATTTTAAATTGCATGCAAAAGGAATTGAAATCGCTTTGTGTCCATTTGCTTCATATACGCTTGATACCCATTCCTCACAGGTCGTCAAGGTTAAAATCGACTCTTTTGCCCATTTCAATGAGAACTCGATGGAGACGGGATCTTCGATTGCCCAGCAAATATGTGGAATCTTTGCCTGTTCAATCACTGGAAAAATGATATCGTCACGGCCGTATAGGGCTTCTGTAAACAAAAGGTCTGGTTTAAAATCTTTAATTTTACGGTTTATTCCTTCGATTGAATTTTCCTCAGGGCGAACAATTACTGTATTGAATCCAAGTTCTTTGAATCCTGGTGCAATTCCATACGTAATGAGTGGTGACCAGTCGAGAAAAAGAATGCGCATATAAAATCACTCCTGCGAGTGAAACAATAATAACTACTGCACTACCCTATGCGATTTTCTTCCTCTATGTGATGCCTTATGTTTTATTAAGTTTCTTTGATAAACCAGATAAGAGAATCTCTGCTATTTTAGGACGGGTAAATTTCGAAGATGGTTTTCCTCCGCATCGTAAGATTTGACAAACTTTTGTTCCGGTTAGGATGTATCGTCTATCGCCAGTATGAGGGCAAGTATTTTCGGATGCTATACCGTCACATTTATCGTAATAGAAGCTATTCTCGAAGAAGAATGGATAGATGCCAAGCACCTCACGAGCAATCCTTACATAAAAATTGCCAACTTCAGTGTTCACGACCGACTAAAAAGTGTGTACAACAAGGGCTATTTCATACCAAAGCGTGAAAAACAGTTTCTCGTGGACTGGCATAAAACATTTTAGTAGGATATACGGTTCAACTCAAATACGTCACTTCGAAGCAGAAATTTTTCGCAAAAATTCAGCAAAACGTTTCCGCTAGTCACTCATTGTGTAACCTAAACTTCTGTTCAACTAGGATTGAATAACAGAGCTAAGAAATGAGATTAATTCGGTATTCCATCATA
>JAKADF010000197.1 GCA_021820805.1 Bacillota bacterium | reverse complement strand
TCCATTTCCATCTGCCGGTGGCGATGGCAAACGGACAAATGGAGACGCGGCAAAATTCAACAGTAAAATATAAAACAACATTACGACTGTCATAATGAGACCAACGATCGGCAACATACGCTCACTGTCTTGATGCTTTGAATAAGAAGTAATTGCCCCATATATTGACAAAACAAGAAGCCAAAATAGAAGTGAACCGGCACTTCCGCCCCAAAATGCCGCAATCCGATATAAAAGCGGCAAAGCCCTGCTTGTATATTCAACGACATATGCGTACGAAAAGTTTTCTGTCACGAGTAGAGTAATGAGGGAGGCGGATGCGATACAAGTTACAAGAAACAAACTTGCCATGAGTATCTTTGCAATCTTCCGATGCGTATCTTGCTTTTTAAAGATAGCCATTGCATGAACAAAAATTGAAAGACATGCTAGAACCAGAAGTACTCGTAATGCTAAAATCCCTATGCTGCCAATCACAATCAACCCTCCATATAAAAGCACACAAAAAGTTTCGTACTAAGCATTGGCATGATAGGTTTCAGAACCCTGGGATGAATATTTAGACGGACATTTAATTAGAATCTGACTAGCACGGAAAGTGCCAGCCGTGGAAAGGTGGCCTGTCACAATGACAGGCCAACCATCCGAGAAATTGTCCGGCTTTGCTCCGTGAAAAATCACTGGCAGCTGACCCTTCCCGTCAGAATCCTGAATGGAAAACTGTAAAATCTGCTTCGTAACATCGTAAGAAACAGTTTTTTTAGTAATATCGCCACTTACAGTTATTGCTTGATTTGGTCTATATGATCCGCCTTCTAATTGGCTCACTGACACATAATAGGTGGACGCATGAGTGATTACTTTTGCCATAAGAATGCCAATTGCAGCAATTACGACAACAAGGGCAATTCCTAACTTCACGCGTACAGACATCTGTATCTCTCCATTATTTCGTAATCGTATTTTGTGTTTGAACAGTTGTCCCAGATCCTTGTACCCCTAAACCGTGGTCATACACCATAGAACCGCCCACAAATCCAGCTAAACTTACTGTGATGGTTGCCAAAATACAAAACACGAGTGAAATGATTGAAACACGTTGCTTCCTGCGCAGTACAAACCATTGAACAACAAAGGCAATAACAATCAGCACACCTGTTATTTCACCGTAATTCTTATGATCTTCAAGCATTCCACGAACGTGTCGAGGAACGTGGACATAATATTCGCTTATCACACCCGCCGCACCAGCAGCAATCGTCGCCAGAATACCTAGGAACAACATAAATAGGTAACCTTTTGCGTAAAGTTCGCGGTCTCTCATTATAAGCCCGAGAATTCCAATCAAAAGTGCTATATAAGGAATAGCAATTGTAAAATGGACAACCATTGGGTGAATGGTTGGCGGAAATAAGTGGTACAAAAACGACATCTTTCTATCTCCTGTCTATATTGATCTAACTTTTTATTGGCAACTCAACTATGAACTTAGTACCAATCCCCACCTCGCTTTCGACCTGTATCTTCCCATGGTGAGCTTCTACGTATTCCTTTGCAATTGCAAGGCCAATACCCATACCACCAGTCTCTCGAGAACGGTCTTCGGTGACACGATAAAACCTGTCAAAAATATGTGGAATATGTTCCTTCGCTATTCCGGTCCCCGTATCTTCGACCGTAATCTCAATCTGATTTACTTGGCTATGAATCAATACCTGCACCTTGCCGCCATCTGGCGTGTGTCCCAGTGCATTTCCAAGTAAATTCACAAAAACTTGGGTAATACGGTTGCTGTCTATTTCTGCAACTGCCTCTTTATCCTCACTTTGCATTTGAAGCGTGATATGCCGCTCCTCTGCTTCAATCGAGAAGTTGTCCAAAATACGCTCTATCAGTTGTACGATATCTGAGTCGGTTTTTTCAAGCGGCAAAGCTCCGATTTCGGCAAGAGACAACTGTCGCAAGTCTTCTACCAATCGTGATAAACGCATAACTTCATCAAGCATTGAAAGTGTTACAGTTTCATTCGCTTTAATCACGCCTTGCTGAATAAGCTCAAGCTGACCTTGCATAATCGTAAGCGGGGTACGAAGTTCATGTGCCACATCTGCTACCAAATGACGACGAGAAAGCTCAGTTTGAAGCAGACGCTCGGTCATCTGATTGAAAGCCAGACCCACCACTCCAAACTCATCATGGCTCTTCAAATCGACTCGAACAGTCTCATCTCCACGAACAATTTTTTTGATAGCACGAAGTAAGACACGTAAAGGCTCAGTAAGCCTCCGTGACCACCAAATGCCAAGAAGAAGTGCAGCAAAGGAGGAAAGAACCACCCCTAAAATCGTAACGACCGTCATCGAATGAAGTACGCGTTTCTCAACAACACGCAAACTTTC
This sequence comes from Bacillota bacterium, assembly GCA_021820805.1. Next base: position 4,198 of record JAKADF010000197.1, on the reverse strand, counting down.
GTTTCCGGTATCTCTCACGTAGACAGTCCCAACTTTATGGCCATTCGCCAAAATCGGATAACCAGTTGAGATTTCTACATCATCATTTTTGCTGTCTAAATCCACACCATTTTGCTCATCAGATTCACCCTCAGATTGATCAACAGAAACCACTTGTTTTCGATTTATGTCGATGACCTTGACGTTTTCAACGTGATCGGGCGTTGGCGACTGCTCACCAGCATTCAGAATGGCTTGAACATAAATATTTGCACCATTCCACGAATTACCGTTTGAGTTGTAGTAGTAAGCTAAGAGCCGCGCCCATTGTTCATCATCTGCTTGCTCAGCGGTATGCGCGTATTGCTCAAACAAATGTCGCAGATAGCCGTACGAGATGGTGTAAAACACACTCGCCATAATTAACACCAAACTCGCCATGACAAGAATAAGCTTCGTTCTTACTTTCAAATTTGGTCACCAAATCGGTAACCCATACCATACACCGTTTGGATATACACGGGTGCGGACGGATCACGTTCAATTTTTTGCCTGAGATGACTTACATGTGTATCAATGGTTCGTTCATAATTGAAATACAGTTCACCCATCGTCTCTTTGAGTAACTGCAGCCGTGTATATACGACACCCGGCCGATTCGCAAGCGTCATTAGGATTTTGAACTCCGTCGGTGTCAAGGGAACTTCCTGCCCATCTTTCCAAACACGAAATTTGGCCTCATCAATAACCAGTTCCCCGCGAGTTAAGAGATTCGTCTCCTCTGATTCATCACCTAAACGCCTGAGTACTGAACGGATCCGTGCTGTTAACTCCCGAAGACCGAACGGCTTCGTTAAATAATCATCTGCCCCAACCTCTAGACCAATAACCTTATCGGTCTCCTCAGAACGCGCTGTAAGCATAATGATACCCATCTTCGACACTTTTCGAATTTCACGGCAAACATCGAGTCCGCTCATGCCAGGCAGCATCCAATCCAGTACAACCAACGAAATGGCTTCCGAATTTATAAGATGCATTGCTTCTTGCCCGTTGCTTGCTGTTAAGATACGAAACCCTTCTCTTTCCAAAAAAGGCTTCATAAAATCTATCACTTTTGGCTCATCATCGACCAAAAGCAGCGTAATTGCCATATAAAGAAGACCTCCTCAGTCACGCAAGGCAAAAAAATATTTATTTATGATGATCGAGGTAATAAAGAATGTCCTGTGTAATCGGAATTGAACCACCAGCATAACTTTGCATCTGCGATACAACTTGCTGCCACTGACTGTCAGATAACTTGCCGTAATATTGAGTTGCCAAACTGAGTGAATGGCAGGACTGGCATGAACTTACGAATAGACGATATCCATTGTCATATCTCGCTTGGTCGATACTCGACGTCTGCGCTTTTGTTACAGACGACTGCGCTTTGTGTGATGCAGTTGACTTACTCGTTCTTTGTGACGACGTTGTGCTTTGTGTTGATGAAGTGCCTGCGGACAAATTTTTCTGTTTTAATTCTTTTAGAATATCGTTTAATGTGTTTTGATCCAAATTACCCGTTACAGGCAACTGCTTTGCCTTCTGGAATGCTTGAACAGATGCGGTCGTTGTTGGTCCATAATACTCTGTTACTGCATGTTTAAAATAACCGAGTTCTGTAAGTTGCTGTTGTAACTGGCTTACCTTTTGTCCTCGGTCTCCCGTCTTTAAAATGAAAGATGGTTTGGATTTATTGGAACTTGTCCCACTTTTGCCACTGGAATCTGGGCCTGTTAAGCCATTTTCCGCAGCTGGCTGGTCACCTGATGAAGTTTGTCCAGATGTTGTTCCAGACGAGGCGGATCCAGTTAATCCTGACGGCGAAACAGCATGTGTGGCGGGCCAAGCCATTGTGCCGCCTGTGTGTCCCACGGCAGTCAGAACGATGACACCTGAAAGTGCCAAAGCTAAGTAGCCCTTCGTTGGACGCCAGTGACGGCGTAGTCGCAACAGTAATATTCCCGCATACCACAACGCAAACAAAAATGCGAGCCATTGGTGTAATGTGAGAAGGCCATGCGGCAGGTAACTGCCTCTCTGTGCTTTTAACCATTCACCACTCACAATAGCAACAAGTGTCCCAACAAAACCTAGAATCATTATCAAGCGGTTAGCTGGATTATAAACACCGATTTCAGCTCTTGTACTGTGACGGTCACTCTTTGGAACCCCCCGCAATCGATAGGCTGTAATACAGTCGAGGAGCACCCCAATACAAAATAACGCAATAGGAAAATGTACAACTAACGGATGTAGCGGAGGCAATCGTTACAACTCCTTTACCATGCTTGCATTACCAGTATAAAAAACAATAGATTTTACATGGTCAAGAAGCGTTTAAGAAGTTGTTAAGAAGTTGTGGAGATGTAAATTGGCGTCGAGATGTGATGTGGAGAATTAGCTGTACAAAATCAGCAAAGGCAGAGTTACAAAACTTGTCACGGTTGTGATTGCGACAGTCAATGTCACCATTTCATCATCACTTCCGTATAAGTTTGAAAACACGATAGTGTTGACCGCTGCCGGCATGCTTGATTGCACAAATAGGATGGATGCTAGTACACCTTTAATTCCAAGTAGAATAATACAAAGTTTTGAGATAATGGGGACTATTAATAGCCGTAACCCGACAGACAGCCAAACTTCTTTTCGTTTCATACCTTTATAGCGAACCTTGCCAAGTTGCATGCCTAAAATAAGCAGAACGATTGCTGGATAGGAATCTCCAAGCAAATGAAGGCCGCTGGCCACACCTTTGGGAACGAGTACGTGAAAAATGTACAAGGCACTCCCTAAAATAACTGCGTAAATGAGCGGAGTTTTAATAATTCGGAGTAAAGCTTGTTTCGCACTCACATTAGAACGTGAAGCTATGTATAGCCCGAGACTGTTTATAAGTACAATTTGTCCAATAACATAAGCTGCTCCGTTTACAAGCCCCACGGCTCCGTATGCAAGAAGTAAAACTGGCAGCCCATAATTATTTGCATTTCCAAAAATCGTAGTCAGTGTGAGAGCTGAACTTTGCCGCGGAGCAAATTTAAACACCTTTACAACTATTTTTGCAAGCAGCCAGCAGCAAGCTGTTTGGATAATTGTAAACCAGAATATTGAAGCAATATTTTTGCCTTGCAGATGCGAATTAGCAAGAACAATGATTACGAGACATGGTGCTAAAATGTATAAACTTACATCAGCCAGTGTTTTCGTTTCGACTGGTTTCCACTTTTGCATTGCTGCCCCAAATACACAAACAATGATGATTGGTAAAACAACACTGGATAATGTGCCCCAGTAATGCGCCACGGATCCACCTCACCATCAGATACAGCAAAATACGTTTAAAAAAGGCCGCACAAGCGCGGCCTACTCAATCTATTTATACATCAAATTTAGTCAATACGGAATACAAGCTTCACAAAATTCAAAATAAATTTACTTGATGTGCCCCGGATGAATCATTTCACCATGTTCTTCTTTGAACTGTCGACCCGTTTTCAGTTCTAGTACTGCTGATGCTTCTTTCCACCAGCTTTCTGGGGCCGCATGCCCCCAGAGTGTTTGGCGCCGCGGGTCTGTTGAACTCCAACGAATCGGCTTTAAGTCTGGGTCGCAAGTTAAATAGTCACCGGTATAAAGTTCAATTCTGTGTCCGTCAGGGTCTCGTAAGTATAGAAAAAAGGCATTTGAAATTCCATGTCGGCCTGGTCCACGCTCAATGGAAAACTGCATATTTGCACTAGCTAAAATATCGCATGCACGAATAATGCTGTTTATGTCATCCATCCAAAACCCAATATGGTGGACTCTCGGGCCGTCTCCTTGCATCATTGCTAAGTCATGGACACTCGGTTTACGATGAGCCCAAATTGCCGTCTTCACTCGCGGATATGCATCTGTTTCCACATATTCGCTTACACGAAACATGAGCCCGTCAAGCCATAGTTTTGCTGCTTTAACCAAATCCGGTGTAAAGATATTAAAATGATCTATCCTTTTGACGGCTGCTCCTCGGTGTAAATGATAAAGTTGTAGATACGACTCTGCTTCTTCCATTTGGGCATAAAACTCGATTGGAAACCCGAGCGGATCCTGAACAATGATTGCCTTCCCTTGCCCTCGCTCTTCCCCATCTTCCCTGTAGCGCGGGAAACAATTTAATGTAGTAAAG
>JAKADF010000196.1 GCA_021820805.1 Bacillota bacterium | reverse complement strand
TTGAATTTGCGGTGCATGAAGATCAAGTGTAATTACTCTTGTTGCTCCCGCTGTTTCTAACAAATTTGCGATAAGTTTTGCTGTAATAGGTTCACGAGAACGTGCTTTTCTGTCCTGACGAGCATATCCATAGTATGGTACTACTACGTTAATCCTTTTTGCTGACGCACGTTTAAGCGCATCAACCATGATTAAGAGTTCCATCAAATGTTCATTAACAGGCGCAGATGTTGGTTGTATGACAAATACGTCACTGCCGCGGACGCTTTCGCCTAGCTTAATTTGAATTTCACCGTCACTAAACTTGCCAATCTTGCATTCAGTCAGCTCGAGCCCAATATGTTTTGCAATCTCCTGTGCTAAGGCTGGATTTGCATTTCCTGTTACAAGCTTTAAATCAGCGTCTATCGACATCTTTTGCTGTCCTCCCATTTGACTCAGTACTGACACGTTTTGCCCTCCAACGTTTGACGTACTCTGGTTTTGTCACTTGTCTAGCTCGACCAATTGCAAATCCATCGTCCGGAACGTTATCTGTCACTGTAGAGCCCGCACATACATAGGCACCTTCACCAACAGAGATTGGAGCTATCAGATTTACATTCGATCCGATAAAACTGTTATCTCCGACAACTGTACGATGCTTATCCTTTCCGTCATAGTTGACGGTAATCACTCCACAACCAACATTTACATTCTTGCCAATTGAAGCATCACCTACGTAAGCAAGGTGACTTACCTTTGATCCATCGTCAACCGTAGAATTCTTGACTTCGACAAAATCACCAATTTTTACATGCTGACCTATGTTCGCACCTGGACGCAAATAAGCGAAAGGTCCAACGGACGACCCCTCACCCACTTTGCCGGATAACGAAACAGAGTACGTGACAGTTGCTCCATCATCTACGGTTGTATCTACAAGTCTTGTATTCGGGCCAATGATACAGTCTTTCCCAACGCACGTATTTCCCTCTAGTACTGTTCCTGGATATATCACGGTATCTTGGCCTATTTGAACACTTTCAGACACATATGTTGTCTCTGGGTCAATAATAGTTACTCCACTAAGCATTAACCGCTCCAAAATGCGGTGTCGATAGATTTTTTCCACACGTGAGAGTTGGAGTCTATCGTTGACGCTTGCAATTTCGTCTACATTGCCTACATCCAAAGAGATTACACGTTTTTTCTCATCTCGTAAAATACGAATTGTATCGGTTAAATAATACTCGTGCTGCGCGTTATTTGGGGTAATCAGTTCCAAAGAATACAACATGTCATTAGTAGAAAAAGCATAAATTCCAGTATTAATTAATGTGTGTTTACGTTCTGAAATTGAAGCATCTTTTTCTTCAACAATTTTCTCAATCTGTCCACTTTCATCAACAAATACTCGTCCTAATCCAGTCGGATTTTCCACATTTGCAGTAAGTACAACAACAGATGCGTTTTCTTTTTCCTGTTCTAAAAACAGCCGTTCAATTGTTTCGGCTTGAATTAAAGGAGCATCTCCATATAAGACAACAGTTGTATTTACGTCAGAATTTAACTGCGGCACTGCAGCCATCACGGCATGACCCGTTCCAAGCTGTTCATTTTGAACTGCAATTTCAGCTCGGCCGGCAATAGCTTCTTCAACAGATTCCCTCTGTTGTCCAACAACAACAAGAATCTGGTCTAACTGTAATTTCTCCAGCTGGTCCAAGATATGCACAATCATTGGTTTTCCACATACTGGATGCAACACTTTGTGTAATTTCGACTTCATTCGCGTGCCAAAGCCAGCGGCCAGCACAATAGCGCTTCTGCCCACCGAATCGCCTCCAAGGGGGTATATACCATCAAGTGTACAGTGCGCTAGTGTGCATTTCAATTTTAAAAGCAAAAAAGGCTCCAGCAAATGCTGGAGCCTAACCCGTTTTCGTTATGCACTGGGTTCCTGAACCGCAACATCTGTGCGGTAAAATTCTTGAAGCACAGCCTCTTGAATCTTCTGTCTGGTTACAGAGGAAATCGGATGCGCGATGTCGCGAAACTCACCATCCGGCGTTTTTTTACTGGGCATTGCTACAAACATCCCATTGTTACCATCAATGACGCGGATATCATGCACAACAAACTCCCCGTCAATTGTAATGGATGCAATGGCTTTCATTCGACCCTCACTAATGACCTTTCGCAAACGCACGTCAGTAATCTGCACCCTTCTCACCACCCTTTACATACCCATGGACGATTCTACCAGTTGAGTATTCAACAATAGGGGCGAAAGTCCTGCAGATACAAAACGTTTTTTTAAAATTATCTGTCAAAAGTGCAATTTGGAAATTATCTAAAACATTTGTTTTGAAATGTTAAAATTTACTTATCCCTTATAAGCAACAAGTTCAATCTCAACCTGCACGTTTTTCGGTAACCCTGCAACCTGCACTGTCGATCTTGCTGGTTTGTGGTCACCGAAAAATGCTCCATATGCTTCATTCACAAGTGCAAAGTCAGCTAAATTTGTCATAAAGATGGTTGATTTACAAACTTGATTCCGAGCAACCCCCGCTTCTTTTAATACTGCATCAAGGTTTGCCAACACTTGTTTTATCTGCTCTTGAATTCCACCTTCCACAAGTGTTCCATCTGGACGCAGGGGTATTTGACCGGAAGTATATACAAAAGGTCCAACCTCAACGGCTTGTGCATATGGGCCAATAGCTGCTGGTGCATTTTGTGTTGCGATTGTCTTCATAACTAAAACTCCTTTTTCTTTTAGTTTTATGTATCTATTGCAGGGTAGACAGATATGCTGCCATCTTCAGTAACGTGATCCATTGATAAAAGAGCAGTATAATCAGAAACTAATTTCTGATTCGGTTGAACTGTTGCGACAAAAACAGCTGTCCCGACCACTTCCACTGCAAATTCGGCTAATAACCCAATCACAGCTTTTGCAGTAGCGCCTGCACGCATGAAATCATCAACAATTAGCGCACGAGCTTTTTCCGGTAATGCCCGTTTTGAAATGGACATTGTCTGAATGCGACGCTCCGACCCTGAAACATAATGTGTTGTAAGCGCAGCTCCTTCCGTCACCTTATGCTCCCTTCTGACAATTACCATGGGAACATGAAGATACCGCGCTGTGACAACGGCTAGGGGAATGCCTTTTGTTTCAATTGTCACCACAACATTCACACCCGAATCCATATAAGAAGCTGCAAACACACGGCCGATGGTATCAAGAATATCAGGGTCTCCAAGAATATCTGACATGTAGACAAAACCGCCAGGTAAAATCCTAGACTTGTCAGACATACGATGAGCTACTTCAAGCAAAAATTCGCGCTTCTCTTTTTCAGGTACCCCGACTTGAAACCGAACACCACCCCCTGCGCCGGAAATAGTACTAATTGTTCCTTCTTCTGACGACTCCAGAATCTGCCGCACAATTGCTACATCTTCACTTAATGACGACTTTGCAGCTTGGAACTCTGAGGCTAAATCCGATAAAGACACAGCACTCTTTGGGTGGTCAAGGAGCTTTTTCGTCACACGCAACAAACGTTCTGACCGTCTCAACGAATCACCCCTAACTAACCCTCTGATGATTACAGCATATAACTGTCAAGGCAAACAACAAAACCCGCCTCACCAGCATACAGCATGCTACGAGGCGGGAATCAAGTCAAGCATTACGACATAACACGATATCCTGTGACAACTTGACCAGGCTCAATGGAAGGAACTAACCGACCGCCAACCGATTGTAACCATTCATCTAAAGGAGCAAATCGTTCATAAAATACGGCTATGATATCTCCCGGCTTACTTGATTTCACTGCTGCCATGAGCGCTTCCTTCTCAGGCAAGATGATTGTGCAAGGCTTTTGCGGAGAACAACTTCGAATTTGGCGTGCAATTATCATGGCTACCTCACCATCTCGCCTGCCCCGCTTATCATAATCCTCTTTCACTACAAACATATCGAAAATGTCAGAAAGGCACCTTCCAGATTGCTCAATAATATGATTTGCTCTGTCTCCTGGAACGCCAACCACCCCCACCAATGCGCGATGTGGAGTTAGCTTCAGCCATTCACCAATACGTTCAAAGCCTGCTGGATTATGCCCGTAATCTAGAACAACATGGCTTTCATTAGGCATGCAATAAATCATGCATCTGCCACGATTTTGAACATCCGGTTGAAAAGACATAAATGCTTCCCTGACCTCAGATCTCGTCAGCCCCAATGCACGAAGCGCCGCAGCTGCCGCAAGACAGTTCTCAATATGAAAACGGGCGCTGCCTTTCATCGTAAGCGGAATTGACGATACTTGTGCAATATCCCATGCAAAATTGCCATGTGCTTCAACAATAGAACCGTTGTTTATGATATATGCAGTTCCACCTCGCTCCAAATGTTGCTTTATTCCCTCATGATTTGCATGCATGGAAAACAGAAAAACCTTTGATTGAAGACGTGACGCAAGCTTAAAAGTCGGTTCATTATCGGCATTCAGAACAACAACTCCATCTTTGTGTACACATTCAGCTACCAAAGATTTAATACGAATTAAATCATCAAGAGAATCGACGCCATCTTGGCCAATATGATCCATTGCAATGTTCGTAATAACTGCAACATTGGACTTGTCATATGCAAGCCCGCCACGCACTATACCACCGCGTGCTGTCTCAAGAACTGCAACTTCAACAGTCGGATCCGACAGAACAAGTCTTGCGCTGGACGGTCCAGTGGTATCCCCATCAAGCACAAGTTTCCCATCGACATAAACACCGCTTGTTGTCGTCATACCTACACGCTTTCCACCCATGCCAAGTGCGTGCCCAATAAGCCTTGTTGTCGTAGTTTTTCCATTTGTCCCTGTAATTGAGACAATGGGAATACGTCCATTTTGGCCATTTGGATATAATGACTCAACAATGGCGTCAGCAACATCTCGAGATTCACCATATGAAGGATGTTGGTGCATGCGAATGCCGGGTGCAGCATTCGCCTCAATTACGGCACAATTTTTACGAGTAGCAGGCACAAATAAGTCTTGTACGACCATATCGACTCCACATACGTCAAGTCCGATAAACCGTGCAGCACGCTCAGCCATTAACCTGTAACTAATATGAATTGTATTGGTGACATCCTTGGCTTCACCGCCTGTCGAAAGGTTAGCACTTTCGAGAAGGTTTACACACACTCCATCCTGCGGTACGTCTGAAAGTGAATATCCCTTTTGGCGGAGTGTTGCCTCTACAACTGCATCTACCTTTATTTTTGTGAGTGGCTTTTCATGGCCGCTCCCGCGACGTTCATCCTGATTGCAAAGCTCAATCAACTCAGAAATTGAATGCTGCCCATCTCCTATAACATGAGCTGGCAATCTTTCTGATGCTGCAATACACTTACCATCAACAACTAAAAGGCGAAAATTTGTACCCTCTATAAAAGGTTCAACAATTACTGTTTTTGAAAAGTTACTAGCGATTTCATACCCCTCAACAACTGATTCTTCCGTTCGAAGATCAAGACTTACACCATGTCCTTGATTGCCATTGAGGGGTTTAATGACAACCGGACAATCCAATCTCCTAAACAGCTCTACTGCTTCACGGGCTGAATTTGCAACTCCACCCAAAGGAACGGGGATACCAGCATCTTGTAAAACTTGTTTCGTTAAATCTTTATCACAAGCAATATCAACTGCTACGGCGGATGTCTCTTCTGTAATCGTCGCTTGAATTCGCTTGCGATAGATCCCATACCCGAGTTCAAGCAGGCTTTTAGCACCGACTCTTCTGACAGGGATGTCCCTTTTCACACATGCATCATAAATCGCTTGTGTGCTGGGCCCAAGCTCAGTTTGTGCAAGAATACGTCTTGCTTCTTCGAATATTGCTGAAAGGTTAATCGGTTGATTTGCTAAAACAGCTTCAATGACACCTACTGCTCGAGCTAAAAGCCTTTTTTGGCACTCGAATGCCCGACATTCCATCACAATATTATAGAGGCCAATGCGGTCCGCAATCATTGTTTTCCCATAATGCACATTAAGCCCGATACACGTTGCGAGCTCTATGGTCACATGCTCAACGATATGGCCAAAATAAGTTCCTTCATATAAACGTTCAACAAATCCTCCAGGTCTGCCTTTTGCACAATGATGGTCACGGAGCCCTGGCAGCAAGTTTAGCAACCTGTCAGAGAAACCTGTAAAATGTGAACTTTCACGTTCTGTGTATTCCTCTAAATCTATTCTTGCCACTAAAATCGGCTTATATAGATACACATTCGGGCCATCAATATGACGTACCCACTGTATATTCATTCTGACAGCTCCTTGCTGCGGTTTTCCATCCACTTTTTCCAGTCTGTAATTGGTTCCCGGCTCCGTAATTGGAATCCATAACCCTCAGGCAAAATGTGCAGACGTATATTGCACAGTGCAAGGGGCTCATCCGCCTTGACGGCTTCAAGATTGGAATGAGACAGATTGCCTGCATCTACAATACTGACCGCCCCCTGACCAAGCACACGCAGAGCTCCGTCTTCAACAATGACTGCTGTATTTTCATCAATACCAAGCC
>JAKADF010000195.1 GCA_021820805.1 Bacillota bacterium | reverse complement strand
TCATATATACGATTGATGACTCGCGCCAGCCTTTTCCGAAATAAGATGCCATCTCGCGATTAAACGTTCTTGCTTGCACGCTGGCACTAAAGCGGTATGGATCAATTTTAGTGGGCACTGGGAGAGGCGGCTGTAATACCGTTGTCTCATGTATCTGTTCAGCAGTCCATCGCAATACATTACCATCCAGGTTAATCCAGGAACGAAACGGCTTCGGGGGTTCAACATATACCCGTGGTCCTTTCCATGCGGCGGTCATCAGTCGAGATGTATCTTGAAAACCAGGTGTAATAAAAGCGGACATGCCAAATGTAATCCAATTTTTTATCATGATGTCTCCTATCCTAAATGTCCATATACTTTAAAACAGACTTACTCTATAAGAGACAGGCAAACTGGATAAAAAGTTCACGGTTGATAAATATATCGGGAAATCTGGTTTTTGTAGACTTCGATTGCAGAGGAGATTTTAATCGTACTTTATAAAGGCGCAAATCCATATGCATAGTACGGGACACCGCAAAGGGGGTGACGTACTGTGACGAATGAAAGAAAGTTAAATCCAAATGATATTGCACTGTCTTCAAAATTTAAAATAGAAATTTTTGCACAAGGGTTGGATTCACCAATCAATATTATGTTCACAAAAGAGTACGGGATGCTTATTGCCGATGCCGGTGTTACTGATGGAAACGGCAAAGTTTTAAAGTATACAGAGAATGGTTTTGTAGTTGTTGCTGATGGCTTTACACCTCCACTGACGGGAATTAATTTTTATAAAGGAAACATTTATGTATCCCACCGCGGCTTCATCACAATTGTAAAGTCAGATGGAAAAAAGGAAGATATTTTGGCGGGGCTGCCGAGCTTTGGAGATCATCACAATAACCGGGTTGTTTTTGGAATAGACGGGAAAATGTATTTCGGACAAGGTACAGCTACGAATTCAGGAGTCGTTGGAGAAGATAACGACTGGGCAAAAAAATATCCATTTTTCCACGACTATCCAGGTACGCGCATTCGGCTTACTGGCCAAAATTTCAAAACGAGCAATATCCTAACCGGATCAAAACACGAAAAGGAGAATGTACATACAGGTGCATTTTCGCCATTCGGAGTACAGACGGATTCAGGAGAAGTCATGAGAGGCATTACGGCCGCAAGCGGGAGCATACTTAGAGCAAATCCAGACGGCTCTCAACTTGAACTCGTTGCGTGGGGGCTACGTAACCCTTTTCGGATTAAATTTGACCGCAGAAATCGCCTGTATTCAACCGATCACGGTATGGATGAACGAGGGAGCAGGCATATTGCGAATTCACCAGATGGATTTTGGCGTATACACAAAGGCGTTTGGTACGGCTGGCCGGATTACACTGGCGGGAGACCTGTTGTATTGCCGCAATTTAAACCAGAAGGGAAGCCTCAGCCCACATTCTTGATTCACCCTCATCCTATGAATCCTCCAAAGCCTGCAGCAGTCTTTGCACCCCATTCGGCTGCAATGGGATTTGATTTTAACTATAATCCAGAATTCGGAACAATCGGCGATATCTATATCGCAGAGTTTGGAAGCGGTGCACCAGGGACAACTGGTGGAAAACCCCTTCCTGAAGTTGGACATCGGGTCTCTCGTATTAACTTGGCGACAGGAACAATCAAGAATTTTGCCATTAATAAATCGGGTTTTGCGGCGTCGCACACAGACGGCGGTGGTTTTGAACGTCCAATCGATGTAGTATTCGGTCAATCAGGCGATCTTTATGTTCTCGATATGGGCATCAGTGCAAAAGGGGAAGGGTTTGTTCCAAAGACTGGTGTGGTATGGAAAATTACGCATAAATAATGCTAAATTCAGATTGAGGCCTTTATGACCATATGGAGACAAAAGCGCGCTCGGGTTGTATCTTTCCGAACGTGCTTTTATTTTACTTTTGAATCGGATAAAAAAACGCTCTTCTGTGGTTTGTATATCAATTGCTAAAGGAATAATTGATAGAAATACGCATATTTCCACATGTTAAAATTATAGCTGACTTCTTTAAAAATTGACCACGCCAGACCTAGTCGAGCTGTCTAGGCTGGCGTGTATAGTTTTCCATAATTAATTTATATTAAAACAATTTTCCAGGATTAAGAATTCCGTTTGGATCAAACAACAGTTTTATTCGATTCATCCATGGTACTGTTTCTGCATGCTCCTGTTGCAAATATTGCATTTTGCCAAGACCTACACCGTGTTCACCTGTACATGTGCCGCCGCGTTCGAGGGCATATTGCACAATTTCATGATTGATTTCATCTGCAATTTTCATTTCAGCAGGGTCGTTTGGGTCAACCATAAATATAACGTGGTAGTTGCCGTCTCCGACATGGCCAAGAATTGCACCGTAGACACCAAAAGCATCAATCGTCTCTCGTGCGACTCGAATTGCTTCCGGCAATTCTGAGAGCGGCACACAAACATCTGTTACTTTCATTTTCTTTTTAGGGGCTGTCTGCATGACTGCAAGAGCGGCGTCGTGTCTTGCTTCCCAGAGTTGATGGCGCGACTCTGCGTCTGTTTCAAAAACAAATTCTGCACCCCCGGCGTCCAAACAGATTTCCTCGGAAAGGGCAACGCTTCCTTGTACAGCGTGTTCTTCACTGCCATGAAACTCTAAAAACAGCGTAGGTTGTTCCACATAGTTTGTTCCTTTGGCAAGGTTAACAGCATGTATTGTATGCTCATCAACCAGCTCGATTCGGCCGATTGGAATGCCAGAGCCAGTAATACCATAAGCAGCTTCACATGCATTTTCGAGGTCAGGAAACACAGCCCTTGCGGCAACGGTAAATTCCGGAATAGGGCGGGCCCGAAGTGTCAGTTCGGTGATGACGCCGAGTGTACCTTCAGAGCCAATAAATAAACCGGTCAAGTTGTATCCAGCGGATGACTTCATGGACATTCCGCCTGTGTGAATAATGCTTCCATCTGCTAAAACGACCTCTAAATCCACGACTTGGTCACGCATTACACCATATCTCACGGCAGTTGTGCCGCTGGCATTTGTTGCAGCCATGCCGCCAATAGAAGCATCGGCACCGGGATCGAGCGGAAATTGTAATCCATATGGTTTGAGTTCTTTGTTCAGTTGGGTTCTGGTTACACCTGGCTCTGCGCGAACGAGGAAGTCTTTAGGACGAACCTCAATAACATTATTCATTTTTGTCAAATCAAGGCTGATTCCGCCCGAAACAGGCAAAACATTGCCTTCTACGCTTGTCAGTACGCCACATGGCGTAACTGGCACGCGGTTTTCATTCGCATATTTGAGGACACGGCTAACTTCATCCTTATTAACTGCAAATACAACCACATCAGGATTATGCGGGGGATGATAGCTATAGTCTTGACCGTGTTGGTGTAAGACGGATTCGCCTATCGTAACTCTATTTTTATCAGGAATTAGTTGCAATAAATCAGAGTGTAGATCCAAAAAGAGCACCCCTTTAGAAATATGATTTGATTAAATGCTGGTATGTTTTCAGAAGAGCCTGTCGATTCTTATCATAACTCATCATGCCTTGTTTGTTATGCAATATTCCGGATTATATCATCTGCTTTCCAGAAATAATGTACATGTGATTCCATCATAAATGAAACGAAGGATTGTTTACATATGGACGACATTCAACTTCATGGAGATATCTTTTATGAACCTGCAACACATAACTGGACCGGATCCGGCACTGGATGGTGGATAGAGAAAACACATAAAGACTCAGCAAAAGTCGCGTTTGAGGAACGCATTACTTTTGACAAAATAAGCCCAGTTAAAGAGAATGGATACAGTCTGTCTTTCGCTAACATTAATCAAAACGGACAAGTAGAAATCTATAACGTAGATGAAGATGGTTTTTTTGTGAAATGGAAGAATTATGGTCAATCGACCTGTATTGCCTCGTTCACTGTCATAGGCACGAGCGTTAGTTTTGTTCCTAATGATAGAGCACTTAGTAATGAAGACAGTGCAGCAGATGTTTATGCTGCTGGGCTTTTGCTTAACTATGAAGCAAAATATGGTTTTATCACGGTCATGGGTTCAGCAAGTATCTCAAGTAAAGAGATTACTCATAAAAAACTAGATATCTTAAATGACCATGTTGATGAATACAAATCTGCAATTGGCAGTGAGCAGGACACTTTGGGAAAGAAACTTTTACAAGATAAATTGGGAAAAACGCATATTCGGGTGGATCGCCATAGAAATATTGCAGAGAAGAGTGCGCATTACTATGACTCAGCCAAAAAGTTCGGTGAGTTGTGGGGGAAATATGCAGCCCACGAGCAGGAAAAAGCGCTGGATGGGCGTTACATACCTCTTTGTACAGGCGGTGGACCTGGAATCATGCGTGCAGCTGCTGAAGGAGCCAGAAGCCAGAATGCGCACGTAATTGGAATTGACTGTCAGTTTGGATATGATAATTTTTTTAATCTTAAGGACAGTTATTCAGTATTTTCAAACCAGCGGCTTCGAATGAATAATTTTTCGATTCGCGAGGGAGTTCTCATTAATTACTCACACGTAATTTTGTTTTGGCCAGGTGGATATGGTACAGCTTGGGAGGTGTTTGAAACATTATCCAAACTTTCGACCAATCACTTGAGAAGGCGCAGAACAAAAGTGATTTTTGTTCATCAAGACTTCTGGGAACCTTTTTTTCGCTTTGTAGATCAAATGCGAGAATTTGGTACGATAAATAGTTATGGAGACAGAATAAAAATACCAGGCGAAGATGATTCGTACCCGGATGAAGCATACATCGCTGAGGTGGTAAATTCAGCTGAAGAAGCGTTTGAAAAAACACGTACCTTTGTAGAAGAACTCCATCGCAGAAACCAATTGACATTAAGAGATTAACTCTAAATGAATAAGGCGGCAGTTGACATATTACTTCAATGTAATGGCAGGGCTTTGTCCTATCATCGCAGACCCTGATGTCGTCTGAAAGATTACTCTTACATATCCTGATTGATTTTTCATGTTAGACGAGTAGATGAAACTCATTGTTTGCCCGTCTTTGCTTATATTAAAACAAGGGATATTCTTGCCGCCATTTTGTGCGTTTATAAGTGCCTCTGACAGGGTATTTACAACAGCAGAATGATTGTTTGGTATCCATTCCAGTTCAGCTAAGTGATAGTTTTTCGGTGTATCTTTGATGCTGAATGTAAACAGGCTTCCGACAGAGCCTAGCGTGTTATTAATCACAACACTTGGGGCAGGCTGTGTTTGCGCCATACTATTCACTGTCCCCTCCGGCCAGAAGACGGATATATGGTCAACATGTGAACTTGGTTTACCAGCACTGTCTTTTGGAAATACCCATAAAAGTTGATAATCGGCTCCAGCAGGGTAGAGATAAATATATGAATCTGATGTGTATCGAACGGATCCTGGTTTGCCAAGCACCTGGGTAATATCGCTCTGTGTAATAGTCTGCAGGTCTTTGCTGTATGATCTCAGGTCAAAAATCTGGCCCCCTTTGTTGAATCCGAAATCTGTATGATGACTGTCATAGGTTGTATAAATACCGGCACCAGCAGTTGTTTCGGTTGTCTTGCCCCATGAATGATATACATCTTCCATATTGGACTGCATTATAAAAGGTACTCCCATCACCTTGCCTTCTTTTGCAAGTGACATGATTTGATTTACCAATTGAACCTTGCTTTGTTCGTTTGTAGATGTATTTTTGTCAAGCCCAGGAGGCAAAGGCTTGGTATTCTCGTTTGAATTTGGGCTTGTTGAATTTTTAGATATTTCGTTTGTTTGGCTGGAGTTTTGCGAAGGCATGGCTTGTTTTGTATGGCCGCAGCCAGAGAGTAATGTTCCCCCTAGAATCGTGAAGCTAATTACCAAAGATAATGTTTTTTTCACTTGATGTATCTCTCCATTCATATTGCGTGGTTTAATGGAATAGTTGCTGATATCATTTAGACGGAGAAGATTCGATTTTTGTGACATACATCAACTTAGGTTCTGTTTAGCTATTTCTAAAAGGAGGATTTACGTGAAACGAATTGACGCCATTATTCGCCCTGAGAAGCTGCAAGCAGTGATAAAATCCCTCCGTCAAGTTGGCGTTTCGGGTTTTACGGCAATCCCTGTACAAGGGCGAGGACAACAAAAAAATACGTCTGGCGTATATAGAGGACATGTGTATGACATCAATCTACACCCCAAAATTAAACTTGAAATTGTAGTGTCAAATGAGTATTTGAAGCCTGCAGTGGATGCAATTCTTGCGTCTGCTCAAACAGGGGTGGCAGGAGATGGAAGAATCTTCGTTTACGATGTATTGGAAGCTTACAATGTTCGGACGGGGAAGGTAGACGAAACAATTGATGAATTAAATCGATAGTGGATAGCGTGATTAGTGATCTAGCATACATTCGTTTTTTTGTTGATGTGATATGAATGAATCAACGAATGTAGAAGTTATTGGAGATGATAGAATATGACCGCAAAATGGCCTTCAATTGAAAAGGTAACTTCAAATTTTGAAACTGCTTATTCCAATCCTTCCCTTATAGATCAAATAACTCCTGAGCTGCATGACCTTGTTTCTGATCA
>JAKADF010000194.1 GCA_021820805.1 Bacillota bacterium | reverse complement strand
TGTCCAACTTCACTTGTACAGAATTGGAGAGCTGAAATTTCTCGATTTGCACCAAGCCTTAAACTGTACCTTCATCATGGATCAACGAGAAATGCTCCGTTGCAAAACGGAGAAGTTCCCCTTTATGAGGCTGTAGAGGATGTTGATATTGTCATCACTACGTATTCGACAATTGTCCGTGATATTGAATTATTTGAAAACCTAAAGTTTGATGTTGTTGTTGTTGATGAAGCGCAAAATATCAAGAATTCACAAACTAAACAATCACAGGCCATTATCAAATTGAATTCAAATCACCGTGTCGCACTGACAGGTACGCCGATTGAAAATAGACTGGAAGAACTCTGGTCCATTCTGCATTTTACGAACCCTGGATACCTTGGTAATCTAACCTGGTTTAAAAAGATGTTTGCTGATCCGATTTCTATTGACCCTCATTCAGATGCTGCTAAGAAGTTACAAAGAATTATTCATCCAATTTTACTTAGGCGCAGGAAGACTGAACCAGCTATTCAAATGGAGTTACCCGAGAAATGGGAGGTTATGGATTACGCAGGATTAACAACCGAACAGGCTGCGATCTATCAATCTATTGTGAATCGATTATTTGATAACATTGACCACTCAGGACCAATGGCTAGACGGGGTCAAATTTTAGCGGCTCTTGTTCGTTTGAAACAAGTATGTGATCATCCTTGCCTTGTGGCTGGCGGCAGCGGAGATGTTTTAAGGTCAGGAAAATTGAAGTTACTTTTAGAACTCCTTAGTGATGTTGTGGAACAGGGAGAGAGCGCCCTTATTTTCACGCAGTTTCGTGATATGGGAGAACTCTTATGTGAAGCTATTTCAGAGCATTTTTCGTATCATCCGCGATTTTTGCATGGCGGGTTAAATTCAGCTTTGAGAGGTAAAATTGTTGAAGATTTTCAAAGCGGATCCGATTCGTCACCTGTTTTGGTATTGTCACTCAAAGCTGGAGGAGTAGGGTTGAATTTAACAAGAGCTAACCATGTGTTTCATTTTGATAGATGGTGGAACCCGGCTGTTGAGGACCAGGCTACCGATAGAGCTTTTCGAATTGGCCAAACGAAAGATGTGCAGGTTCATAAATTAATCTGCACAGGAACCCTTGAGGACAGAATAGATGCACTTATCTCTTCCAAGCGCCAATTATCAGAAGCGATTGTCAGCGCTGGAGAAAACTTTGTAACAGAGCTTGATGATTATGCTCTTCGTGCTTTATTTGATTTAGATGCTGATGTTGCTATTGGGGAGGAAATGTAGTGCAAGTAAAAAGAACATCTAAAGCTGGTTTTGTTGAACAAATATGGAAGGGCATTTTGCAACAATTTGACAGGGGACGACAAAGAAGCGGAAAAGCACTAGCAAAACAGTCTGAAGTTATTTTTCAGTCGATTGTCAGCAATCGAATTTGTGCACGTATTGCAAGTAAAGGTTTTGACGGAGGTACCTATTTTGTTGAACTTCCGTGTATAGATAATTGGCAAACTGAAGTTGATAATATTGCTGCATGGTTAGCTCATCGTCTCGATTTATTTGCTGCATGTTTATCTGGAGAATGGAATGATGAGTTTTTAGCTTTTATAGATAAATCCAGATTACGCCTATTTCCTGATGAGTCGTATTCAGAAAGATTAAAGTGGGAAGCAAAGTGTACATGTAACAGTGTAGATCCAGTATGTAAACATGTTGTCGCAGTTATTTTTAGAATGATCTGGGAGATGGAATCTGATCCAGTTCGTGCAATTGAATTTGTCTGCATCAATCCAGAGATTCTCTTTGATAAGATTCATATCGTTTCGACCAAACAAATTAATGGAAATATAGACATGAATAAAACAGATGATTCGCAACAGAATACTAAGTCTAGGTTGATTCCGCCAAAGGTACCAAAATACGAACAATTGGTATTTGGGAATTCTGAACCATTAAGGGACAGTGTGCGTGCTATGCAGATTATACCTGTTATTAATCCGGTTGATTTTAAAGAAAAACGAGAAATGTATATGAACTGGTAATCGATTGTTTACTTATGTTCGCCTATTGGTTTTCATCGGTTTTTTCTTTTCCGGAAAGAGTTTGTTTTCCAAGAACACCAAGTATCATTGATAATACTAAAATGGTTGTAATTAACCCCATACGCTTCAGAACCCTCCCTTCTTTCTGTCCTAAAAAGATTCCGTATATATAGACGATGTTCCTAAATGAAGTGTTTCATTATTTTTTGAAGTAAATTTTCTAGTTATAAATGCGAACATATGTTTGTGTTCTTCAAAGAAAAGGTTAAAATGTAGTCAATAAGAACTTATGTTCGCATTGGCGGTGGGTACATGAGGTACAGCTTATATGGTTTGGGTGAAGGCCTTTTGGCGGATTGCCTTGAATATCCATATATTGTAACGAACCACGAAAGTAAAATTATTGATGTATCAATTTCTGCACGGAAACAAGGAATTGCACTTGGAATGAGGCAAAAAAATGCCCAGGTCTTGTGCCCTGATATAAAGATTTTGCCTGAATGCCAGAGACTGTCTAAATCTATGCAGCAAATTCTGTGTTTATCGTGTGCATATACCCCGTGGATTCAAACAGAACGTAAAGATTCATTTTATATACAGCTGTCTGGTGCAAAACCACCGGTTTATGAAACAAGAAACTTTCTATTGGATGTGGATAGAACTTTACTCGCTGAGCAGCGATTGCGAGTCGGATTTGCCGAAAATCCGTTCCTTGCCCGTCTATTAGTTGAATGGAGCCTAGTTGAACGAATTCCGGATGCTTTATATTGTAAAGTTGGCAGGCAGCAATTAATTATCTCTCCAGGTCTTGCTGTTGATATTACAAAAAAGAACAATAGAAGTTTTATTTCCGAATGGTGGGGAAGGCTACCAATTCGAGCATTATGGCTGCTATCAGTTGTTCAAAAGGAAAAGCTTTTGAAGCTAAAGGTACGTCGGTTAAGAGATTTGAAAAGAATCCCTGAGCGAGTACTCTTGGACTATTTCGGGAAAGAGAGCTTGCTGTGGAAACAAGCTTTAAGTCAGCGGCCAGGGGGTTCAATTTTTGTTAACTATCCCTCATATGAGAAAAAAAGCACATGGATTGCCGATATCCACGACAAACCTCACATTTCAACTTTAGAAAATATCGTTATAAAGCTTTCTCAAAATTTGTCCAATCAATTGACTCATTCGCATGCTGGTGCAATGAAAATTGGCATACGGTGGCGCTCTGACCTAAAAGAAGATGAAGGTTGGCGAATGTGTAAACATCCTGTGTTCCGTACAAGTAATATTCTTGAGCATACTCAGCCATTTTTGAAGCATGTACAAGGTTCATCAATTGAGCATGTGGAGCTGTGGGGGGCTGATATTCAATTCATTTCGAGTGTGCAAAGTTCTTTTGTATTGTATGAAAATCAATCTCATATAGATTCGCGAGTAATACGAACGGGTATGAAAGATATATTTTCTGAAATCAATACACATTTCCCCAATGGAGTGCGTCCTGGAGTAAAACCTTCTTCTCACGAGTTGAGACTAAATGAGGTATCAGTATGACACGAATTGCTCTGTGCAAGGATTATAAAATTTTGTAAATATATGTATTGAAAACAGGAGCAAAGTTAAACAAAACGAATTGTATTTATACGTAATATCGATTTAGCCAAATTAGTTAGGGGAAATGTCATGTTTTCAAAAGGCAAAATTCGATTCACTATATGGATAGCGGCAGTTTGTATGTCCAGCGCCGCTATCTCAGGGTGTCAAACTGAAGGGAATGTTGTCCCGTCAAAGTATTTGCCCAGTCCAGCCGATGCGCCTGGTATGACTTTAGTTTGGGGGGAGGATATAAAAAAGAAGGCGATACCACTTATTAATTCGAGTAAACATGAGTGTTTTTTGGACATATATGAATTGTCAGACCCTGATATTTTAAAAGCCTTGTCTAATGCACACGCGCGAGGTGTGGATGTGAGAGTTGTTCTGGATGCAACGGAAAAACATTCTCAATCTATTGGGTTTCCGACTTTACGCAAGGAGGGAGTACCTGTTTATTTGCTTCGCATTCCACGCGGTATTTCACATATTAAGATGCTTTATGTCGATGGTCAAGTGTTGATGGGCGGCATGAATTACGGTGCTGATAGCTGGTTAAATAATGATGCTTCCGTTTACATACAACACCCTAATTCATCCTTTAAGAGTCTTTTTTTCTGGGATTACAAGCGTGCTAACGGTATTCCCAGTGCTGCACCCGTTCCTGTTTCACCTCTTGTATATGACCGAGGTATTGAACAAGATGTAATGTTGGCCATCCAAAATGCTCATGAGTCCATTGCGATGGAAGCATTCGATTTAACAGACAGTTCTGTTGTCCATGCATTGGAATCAGCAAATAACAGAGGAGTCACAGTTGAAGTTTTACTTGACCCAACTCAAAGCTATAACCGAAAAACTGCTGCGGCATTACGTAATGCAGGCATAACAGTCCGATTCTATCGAAGCTGCCAAAATGAGCTCATGCATGCGAAAATTGTAGATATTGACCATGGAAAAACTTTTATTATTGGAAGTGCCAATTTTAGCCATCAGGCATACACGTATAATCATGAAAGTGATATTGTATTACATCATGTCCCGACTTTTGACATATCTTTTCAAGATAATTTGTCCTTTCAAGTATCTCGGGGAACGGATTATCCTGTTTCGGGGCAACAACATAAAAATTGGTGATTGAAATGCATGTAAAACTTTCTTTTCCAGCAGCAATCGATGTCCAAATCACAAAAGGGATTATAAGATTGTGGCAAAAAAACGCTACACTGAATTACCTGGTGATTTCTGTTGCAAGATGGACATCTATAATCATGTTGATTTTAATCATTTGTGCGTCCCAAGGTTACCTTTTAACAGCTCAAAATAGGGAAGTTGCCTTTAAATCTGCTGTTATTTCAATTGTTGCTGCATTCATTGGACGAGCTGTTAATGAACCTATTGCAAGGTTGGTATCAAGACCTAGACCGTTTGAGGAGATGCAATTTATCCCCTTGACTGAGCATGACAGGGGTGATTCCTATCCGAGTAATCATTCAACTGGTGCATTTGCATTGGCAATTGGCTGCATTCACGTTCCCGGATACAATGTAATACTCCTTACCCTTGCAGTGTTTCTGGCTATATCCCGTGTTTATTGCGGTTTACACTATACTTCTGATGTTTTTATGGGAACGATGCATGGTATCGTAATCGCGTGTTTGTGTTTATGGATCGCGTTTTAGTTATTGTAAGCCTGGTTTGTACAACACTCGGGTTTGTATGATGAAATCATAATTTTAAACGATTGGCGCATGGTAACCGTATCATACCTTGAGAGTAGGGGAAAACCATGCGTTCAATTTTTGTCACCCTTAGTACAGCACTTTTATTTATACTGGGAAACCCGTTTTCTCTCCCCGTATCTGCACAAATGAGTATTCAAGTTACACTAACGGATTCCGGTATTTCACCCAGTGAAATTGAAGCGGTTAAAGGTTCAGCTTTACATATTGAGGTTAAAAATGCCGGACAGAAGACACATAATTTTGTTATTCCGGACATGTATGTTTTTAGTCAGAACTTAGCACCTGGTTCATCGACAAGTATATCTTTTTCACCTGATAAGGTTGGGAACTTTAGCTATTATTCTGATACCGGCGGGCGGCCGGAACCTGGTCTTGCGGGAACACTGGTTGTATCATAATAGAATTTGAACGATATCGACGAGTATCTGTAGAGATAGTACAATGACGTTTAAGGAGGTGTTCCAATTGGATATGAAAGTCACAGCAAAGTGGTTAGGTAAACGCAGGTTTGAAGCGAACGGACCGTCAGGAAAAATTGTACATATGGACGCTAAAGCCGAAGATGGAGGAACAGGCGAAGGAAACCGTCCAATGGAACTCCTGCTTATGGGGCTCATTGGGTGTACGGGAATTGATGTTTCTTTGATTATGGAGCGTATGCGGCAGCCGCTTGAGTCATTAGAGATATCGGCCGAAGGTCATAGGCGGGAGTCCTATCCACAAGCTTACACTGCAATTCACTTAACCTATAAGATGACAGGCCAAATTTCACCCGAAAAGGCCTGGCGAGCAATCAATTTAAGTGAAGAAAAATATTGTTCAGCCTCAGCGTCTTTATCGGTTGAGATAATACCGTCATTAATTTTAAATGGAAAAGAAATCGAACGTATTCAAACAAACTCTGACGAAAAAGGCCTCTCCGATTAACCGGGAGGCCATCCTAATTGACGTCCGCCAATAATATGATAATGCAAATGTGGAACTGTTTGTTGACCGTAAAAACCAATATTCGTTACCACACGGTAGCCTTTTTCCGCAATGTTTTCCTGCTTTGCGATTATTGGAATAACAGCTTGCAATCGACCAATAAGCTCTGCGTCTTCATTTGTAATATCCTGTGCAGATGAAATATGTTTCTTTGGAATCAGCAGAATATGGGTAGGGGCTTGTGGTCGAATGTCGCGGAAAGCTATGTAATCATCATCCTCGTATACGCGGTCAGACGGAATTTCTCCATCAACAATTTTACAAAATAAGAAATCTGCCATTG
>JAKADF010000193.1 GCA_021820805.1 Bacillota bacterium | reverse complement strand
GAGGGGATGGGCAAAACCTCACAACGTCGGGAATGTAACAATTGCTCTGGTTTCCACTTTTCTCCAAATGGAGCCGTCCCTGCCACCTGAGTTATCTGGGGATGTATGTCGAAAAAATGTCTGTTTACGGTAGACCCCTAGCTTTAGCTATGGAGTCAATAGACAGCGTGAGCGGGCGCCCAGGCGGGGTCCGCTCATTCTTTTGTTGCGTGGTGGAAGCCCCCGGTTTGAGCCGCGGGGAGGGCGTCCACCTACCGGGACGCTCAAGACCAACTCGCCCTGACGGGCCAAGTCTCAAGGCCGCGTTCTACCTACCCGACATTCTATTTATCCATCGTGCAATTGGGTCAATGTGATGTTGTACATCATAAACAGTTAAGGGAATAGATATGGTAACGGGTAGTGTCAAATGTTTATGATAGAGAGATGCCCAAGGGTCTTGTGTAGAAGTTTGCATATTTATTCCTAATACATTTAATTCCACAACATTTCTGGGAGCTCCGAGATCCATGCTAGCCGTTTGACCTCCAATCACGGCGAGATGATTGATGGCGAGAATGTCTGCGACGACTACGGCCGAGCTAAACGTCGTCCACGAGGTCAGCACGAATATACGCCCGTGAAATTGCTGGGATGGGGGAATTGGATGGGCAGGGGGATATGGATTATCACCTAACGTTAGGATGCCGCCGCCATAATTTTTAATAATGGGAGGAGTATGCATCCATTCAAGCCAAGGCCATACGACCGATGAATTTCCTCCCCCGTTGTCCTGTAAATCCAGAATAACGTGCGTAATATGAAACCGGTAGATCTGTGTAAAAAAGTCGTTGACAGCCAACAAATAATTAGGCGCGTCGGCACAGTCGTACAGCCAAAACACCGCGTAATGGTGTTGGCGAGATATTTCCCAGGAAAAGTTCGGAGCAGAAATTTGTAGGTGAGGAGGATCACGAAAGGTAATGGCAAACTGTGTTCTGGCGCGATTTTGTTGTTGGCAAAAGGTTGAAAAGTTTTGTGAAATCAGCGATATATCCCAATGTTTTATCTTTCCTGCAGGAGTTTCTATGGTTAAAGGCACTTTTTGTTGAGAATTTATGATATGCATCCAATGTAGAAAGTATCCAGTAGTTAAAAACCTAGTGCCAAAAGAACGCACGAAGTTGGGCGTACCGGGAATCACCGTTTCCATACGTTTAAGTAATTTATTGGTTGATAAACCACCAATCGTCAAGACTTCATCCCCAAATTTTATCATGTGTGGGGTCATTTTGGTTGGTAAGATAACAAGACCATGTTTCACCCAGTAGAATTCCATGGGAAGATATTCGTGATTCACAGTGATCGGGAACATCAAGGTGTGGGGATCGTTAACTTTCCGTAACATTTTATCAAAGAGCAGCCATGCCTTCCAGTGAGGGATAGGCCCTTGGGCTTGGGCGATTAGCGATTGGCTATAGCGTTGAAATTCATGGCGCTGAGTCCGACTTTGCAATAAAGGATTGTTATGTTGAAGCCAATGCGAGACGGTGTTTAACCCTGTTTGGTTTGTATTAAGGGTGAATGTTTCTTTAGTATTGATTGTGTTTATAGCTCCAGTAAGAAGTAGTGTACTAAATAAGGCCATAAGTGTTTTGGTGACGCGCATTATATCCGTCCTTTTCATTAATTTAGTCTTATGAAGAGGTTAGGTAACAAGGTGGTTATTTTGTGATCTGAATCACTTGATCCACACTTGGCTAATACCTTAATGATTTTGTTCGTCTGCAATAATTGATTTTTATCAGGATGATAGACAACTTGAGGTGACAAGTTTGTTTTTAGTGATTGTAACTAATTGATCTGGATTTGGCCAATACTGTGGATAATGAGAGATAACGACAATGGTAGAAATACTCTGGCGTATCGTCATAATAATAGGAATAGGGTCATCGAGTCCCGCTTCAATTTCATCGATAAAAACCATTTTGGGGTTGTGTAGTAGTATCCTAGCAGTGCCTATGCGTTTGCGTTCACCTCCGCTGGGCATGTGATTAGGTGAATATTTGGTATCTAAATTAATTCCACCTTGCCAATTCAGTCGTTTTAACTGGGTTATTACTTGATGTTCGCTGATAGGTAAACCTAAAGTAATATTTTCGTATAAAGTACTATAAAATATGGGAATATTTTGAGGAATAATGGCAATTTCTTGGGGTGAAGAAATAAAATAGTTGTTCCAATTAATACTATCAGAAGATGCAAGACCGAGAATTGTAGAAAACAATAACGATTTGCCCAAACCATTAGCACCTTGAATCAGAGTTGTAGTATTGTGATAAATTTGAAGATTAATGTTGCTTAAAATAACCGTATTGTTTGTAGCAACTGTAGCATTTTTAACTTTCACAATAGGGTTATCTGAGGTATAAGAAGCTAAATTAAGACGAAACGTTGGGTTGATCAGATAACTGGATAGTCGGTTCAAAGAAAATTTAATGCTAGCTATTGAAATGGGTAATTGGGAAAGGGAAGAAATAGGTGCATAGATTTTTTCGTTGAATAATATGAAGGCAATTAATATGGTAAGTGATATTGTACCGTGTGACAGTTCTATTAAACCGTATAATACGATAACAATAGTAAAGAGTAAGCGAAGGAAATCTTGCCCCCACGTCAAGGCATTTTTTGTGAGCTGCTCTCGAACAACTCGTGAGCGGAATGAGAACCAATATGTTTTGGTTTTGTTTTCAAACCACTGTTGGCCAGTATTGTTAAAAAACTTAGCGACTAAAAAAGCGCTGTTGGCCATTAATGACCAGTCTAATGCAGACGCGAGATGTTTGCGGCTAAAAGATTTTGCGCTAATAATTTTCTTCTTCAGTATTAAAGGCAATGTAATATAACTTGTCATACTTAGAAGCAATATAAGGGTCAACGAAGAATTTAAATTCACACCTAAAATAAACAATGTTATTATTGTTGACAGCGACGCGATGAAGTTTGCAGCCGAGGAAAGAGTTGTGTGAATAACTACGGGTATATCATCAGTAAGCCTGGTAATGATTTCTCCTGGCTCTCCGGAAGGGTTTATTTCTAAATGTAGCGTATAATGGGTTAATAGATCGGTGCGCATTTTTGCGATCCATCGACTAGAAGTAAAAGTAGTTATGATGCCGGCGATAATCCGTAAGACAATGGATGTAAATGATACAAGAGCAAAAAATGCAACCAAGTGTATAGTTATTCTGATCTTGAAAATTGATGATTGGCCAAGAATACGTGCTAATATAAAGGAAGTTAAGATTTGGAAGATAGAAACAATAATATATATACTAAAGAGTAGCCCAAATAACCATTTGTTGTGACGAATATAGGTGGAATAGTACCATGTCCACGTGTTTTGTTTAGCCATCGTTATTTTGTTAGGCTTCTTTCGTAGAGATATACTTGTCTTGGTTGTGAGAAGCAATCCAGAGAAGCAATCCAGAGAAGCAATCCAGAAAAACAAGTCCAGAGTAAACTTTTTTCTGGATTGCTAAACTCTGACTTATAACATTAAAAATTGATATTGCATACGGTTGTATCAATACCACAACCAGAATTCTCATAAGCTACGCAGTCTGTCGTATTTGTTGAACAATTACTACAGACTCGAACTACATCTGGATAATCGCTATCAGCTGCATGAAGTTCGTCCATGTTTTTATCACCTCCTTTCAATATTTA
Source organism: Bacillota bacterium (assembly GCA_021820805.1). The sequence continues at coordinate 2,958 of JAKADF010000193.1, read as the reverse complement.
TATAGTGTTTTCACCTGTGATTAGATTTTTTGACACTATCTTAGCGCGAGATCGGTCTTCTATCCATACTTTTATGGCATCGTGTAAACCATATTTCCATTCTTCACATTGGGGTACTCCGTTATTTTGAAAAGCAAGATGTGCGCATCCTCCCATACACAAGGGCATTACGTTGCATCTTTTACACTGTTCATGATTAAAAGGTGACCAATTGACCCACTTCTCTAATTTCGTTTCATTCATCTCTTCTGTAATTAAGTTCCCAACAGCCTCGGTTTGTTCATTGATAGTATCCCAACACTTATGTAGGTCTCCATTTGGATGAATAACCCAAGAGGTTGGGCGAGTAGATCCACAAAAAAGTCGTACTGCACTGGGATATGACAACATATGAACGCCGTGTTGCATGGCTTGGCGGTGTGTATTGATCTTTTCTTGAGTATAGTCGCGCATATTATTATAAGAAGCATTCCACCCTGTTTGAGCCTCTCGAGTGAATGCTGGATAAATGCTGACTTTGTCTTTGAGGCCTCTGCTATTAAGGTCTTTCACTAATTCTGGAAAACTATGCATGTTTGTCTTGTCTACATTGACGCGAATCGATATCTGTATTAAATCGTAGACATTAGTAATGTTATCTACGATTTGACTAAATGTTGGATGGCCTCCTAATCTAAACCGTCTCGCATCATGAAATTCTTCTGTTCCGTCTAAAGTTATTTGGGCACTATGAACGTGTAGATCAACTAGTTTTTGGGCAATTTTCCGGGTGAGGCCATAACCGTTGGTAATGACCGATGCATTAAATTGGATAGAATCGTCAAGGCTTGATTGAATGAGATTGGTGAGTTGGGTAATTTGTGTCATTGCTAATAAAGGTTCACCACCAAACCATGTAACATTGATATACTGCGTGTCTTCGTTTTGGAGATGTTTAATAAAGTGAACAACGCTGATCATCACTTCAGCACTCATTCTTTCCTGAGGCTTGTCTCCTCCTTCAAAACAATACGGACATCCAAAGTTACAGTCAATGGTAGGAGCAATAGTCAGATCTATTGACCTGTGCGAGTTCTGAATAGCAAGTCGGCCGTTTAGTATTTGTTGATGCTCGTCAACCTCGTCAGATATAATATAGCCATTTGATAGCAATATTTGGTACGTTTTGTCATCTATTTGACTATTCCATGCGGGGTTATTGTGTTCCAGCAAAGTTAGAGAATTAAAAGTTACTTGGTCAATAATATGTAGACCACGGCGGTAGGCATTGAATATTAACATCTCGTCATTATGGGGAATTATGTGATTGTATTGTGACAACTTCATGGAGTATCCCCCTTTCAAATCTTTGAATTTTAGTGTTCTATTGCGATTACCATGACGGCTTTGTAACACCTTGGGGAATAGTATTCGGTATAGCATTTGTGCTGGTGGTAACTAATGTAGTCAAGCTAAACATGATGGAAAATAAAGATAATATTAGAATAAACTTAGCAAAACGATGGTGCTTTTGTGGTGGCATATGCATGACCTCCTTATGTATTGATTATAGCAAGCAGGAATTTGGTCACGGCGTGCCGAATTACCACAATGTGACAAAATTATGGAGGTGGGCAGGGTGATTGGGATACGAATCCGGGAAAGGCGAAAATTGTTAAGAATGACCCAAGATATGTTATCGAATGACTTATGTGATCGATCTTATTTGAGTAAAGTAGAAGCTAATAAGATTAGCCCCACGCTGGAATTCCTGGAGAAAGTCGCTGCGCGGTTACAATTATCTCTGCAAGACCTTATAGGCGAGTCATCGGCTTCACTTCATGTACTAAATACGATTGAAATTCGGCGGATGATTCGCGACGAGCGCTATGATGAACTGTGGCAAGGATTAGAGATGCTGTGGTGGCAATCTTCGGATCGCCACTCGACGGTTTTGCAACAGTCTGTTTTCACCATTGCGACGTGCGTAAGGCATCACGTAAAATCACCTGATGACGTGTATTCCGTTGTGATGTCATTAATGTTTCATGGAATTCAACAAGGAATAAATGAGAAAACGGTTGCTATGGTTAGTTTTTTATGCCAATTGCTCTATGAAGCGCAGGAATACGTGTTGTCCATCAGCATAGCCAGGGCTTTTCTTTCCTTGAACTTACCGAAATCGGGACAGATTGAGATGTTTTTGGGTTTGGCACTCAATTCGATAGAATTACACGAGTGGGCAAAAGCTTTAGATTTCTACTCAGTAATTCTAGAACGAGTGGATCGAACAATGCCAGAGATATGGAGTGCAAAAGCTTTTCACGGGATATCGACGTGTGAGATCCAAAGGGAAAATTGGCACGCTGCATATCGCGCAGCTCAACGAGCTTGTCAGTTATATAGTCAGTGTGGGAATGAGTCAGCAGCTTGGCTTGCACAACAAAATGCGGCGATCAGTTTATGTGCTGTAAAAGATCTGCGCCATGGAATAGACCTATTCCATTCTTGCAAAGAGTATTGGACCGAACAACAAGATATGGAGAATATCGTGAGCGTAACGGATGATTTAGTGTATATTTGGGATCAGACCGGATGCACATCAGAAATCCGTGAGGTGATCCCGCAAATAAGAAAATGGCAGTCAGTGGCGCAATTGCCGACCCGTCTTAAAACGCTTATAGACCTTTACTCATAAGAGCGGGCGATACCGAATAGCGTTAATGCCCTGTAATCATCCCGAGGAAAACATAAGGAGCGGTGTACAACGTGGTTATCAAAAAAAGGCGGTCAGGAGTGTTCTGTAATAGGTCTAGAGTGGCCTTGCCCAAATCTATGAATATATAGGAGAGTTGGGTAGGTAGAACGCGGCCTCGAGGCTTGGCTGTTCTTAGCGAGTTTCTCTTGGGCCGCGAACCCCTTCAGAACCGGACGTGCGCAATTAACGCATCCGGCTCCCCAAAACACTCACACGCGATA
>JAKADF010000192.1 GCA_021820805.1 Bacillota bacterium | reverse complement strand
CAAACAGACAATTCGTGCTTTTGAGGACAGCGATTATGTGGTTGTGCCATCGGGATCGTGCACCTCTATGGTTCGTGTTGAATACAAGGAACTTCTGAAAGACGAGCCGGAGTGGCTGGATAAACTCCAAAAGTTAAACGACAAAATGTATGAGTTTAACGAATTTCTTGTAGATGTACTTGGCGTAAAAGATCCTGGTGTGCGTTGGAAGGAACGCGCTACTTATCACACCTCTTGCCACATGATGCGCGGTGCCGGTGTGCGAACGCAGCCATTTACGCTGCTAAATAATGTGAAAGATTTAGACCTTGTCCCTCTCCCCAACTCAGAAGATTGCTGCGGATTTGGCGGCACATTTGCTGTCAAAATGTCTCCTATTTCAAAAGCTATGGCAGATGAAAAAATCGAGCATATCGAGGAAACGGGCGCAACCGTTTTAATTGCTTCAGATGCGGGTTGCATGATTCATCTGCAAGGGCGGATGGAAAGACTGGGCAAGAAAAATATCACAGTCAAACACGTAGCCGAGATTTTAGCTGGAGGTGAGCCAGTTGTCGAAGGAGACCACTAAGGCATTTTTTGACCGGGTCGAGGAAAGTTTAGCGGATCCGCATAAGCGCAAAACGATGGCCCGTGTTCAGGATGGCTTTAAAATAAAGAAACAAATCGTATTTGATGAACTTGGAAACTTGGACGATTGGAAACACGAAGCTGCTGAAATTAAACAACATACCATCGAATGGCTGGACACTTACCTGGCAGAATTCGCTGATAAGATTGAGGGTCTTGGCGGTCACGTTTATTTTGCACAGACCGCAGAGGAAGCAACGAATTACGTTGTGAATCTGGCTCGCGAAAAACAGGTAAAAACGGTTGTGAAGTCAAAGTCGATGGTTACAGAAGAAATCGGACTCAACGAGGCACTCGAACAAGCGGGTGTCGAACCAATCGAAACCGATCTCGGTGAATACATTGTTCAAGTCGCACACGAAAAACCTTACCACATTGTTGTCCCGGCTATTCACAAAACGAGACAAGACATCGCTGACCTTTTTTCTTCCCTGTCTGGAAAGCATTTTGAACCTGATACACATGAACTTGCTGAATACGCAAGACAGACAATGCGCCCCCACTTTTTTGAAGCTGAAATGGGCATTAGCGGCTGCAACTTTGGCGTAGCTGAAACCGGGACTGTAGTCCTCGTCACAAATGAAGGGAATGCCCGCCTTACAACTACGTTCCCAAAAACACACGTTGTTGTAATGGGAATGGAGCGTTTGGTCCCGCGTATGCGCGATCTCGATGCCATGCTCGAACTATTGCCGAGACATGCAACAGGCCAACGTACGATTAGTTACATTACAGCCATAACCGGCCCGCGCCGCCCTGGTGAAGTTGACGGTCCTGAAGATTTACATGTTGTTATTGTAGACAATGGTCGGTCAAACCTGCTAGAAAGCGAATATGACGAAGCGCTTCGCTGCATTCGCTGCGGAAATTGTTACAATGTGTGCCCTGTCAACCGTAATATCGGCGGCCATGCATATGGTGGTACCTATGCTGGTCCAATCGGATCGATCTTAATGCCAATGCTCACTGATCTCGACTCCTGGAAGGAGCTCCCTTCTGCCTGCACTCTCTGCGGTGCCTGCACGGAAGCATGCCCTGTTGAGATACCTCTTCACCATTACCTTTTGAAACTCAGACGCGACATTGTCGACGAGACCGGGAGCAGCTTTGCTGAAAGGTCTGTTTTCAAATTCTACGGTAAAGTCGCTGGCAATCCAAAGTTATACGACAAATCCGTCAAAATGGCTGGGAAAGTCGCTCGAACAGTTCTTGGCAAGAAAACTACGCGCATTAAGAAAGCACCAAGTGCAATGGGCAAATGGACAGAAAGCAGAGACCTGCCGATGCCTGCTGAACAGTCGTTCCGCGAATGGTGGGAGAAAGAAGGTTCGAAACAGTGAGCACAGCGAACGGAGTAAAAGGCGTGAACGGCGTGAAAGGCGTGAACGGAATGGACGGCAGGAGTAGCAGGAACGCGAACAGGGAAGCATTCCTGGCACGGATCGCAGATAAACTAGGGCGTCCAACTCCCCGCGTTGCACCGAGCATCTTGCCGAGTATGAGCGCACGAAAGCTTCAAGGTGATGTGGTCGCAAAATCGGACGCAAAAAACAGCGTAGACTTACTCATCAAGCGATTTGAATTACAAGGCGGAAAAGCGGTTTACGCTGATTCTCTTGAAATAATCACAAATGTATTGATAGAAAATAAAGAGAAGTATAATTTGAAACGGGCCATCCTATGGGACGATGCTCGAATTACGAAGCTTGGCCTTCCACAGGAGTTAAACAAACTCGGTATTGAATTAACAGACGATCCCCTGAAAGCAGACATGGGTGCAACATTCGCGGAGTGGGGCGTCGCTGAAACTGGCACATTCGCCGTTTACAACAGACCGAATAAACGCCGTGCAGTAAGCCTTGTCCCAAATACTTATATCATTTTCGTACGCGAAAAGTCAGTTGTTCCAACTTTGACCTACGTTCTCGATGATATGAGCAAAATTGCAGACGCAGATGGACTCCCCTCCTGTGTCAACCTTATTGCAGGCCCAAGCAGCACAGCAGACATCGAACTCGAACTCGTTATCGGTGTTCACGGCCCTGCCTTTGTGACGGCAATTATCCTGAGCAACGATTTGCTTCAGGGATAATGACGCTGCCATACGATTGAATGGGTAGAAAGGCATCGGGGCTGCGGCCGGGGGGGCCGTGGGTCGTGGGCCGGAACGGTACCGACGCCTGAGCCGGGCAATAGTGCCCAGTACCATGGGATTCCATCAGGTTGCGCTAATTGTCATCGAAGTGGTGGCTATTGCTCCGGTGAGGCCTATTGCATGGATGCCTTAACTGCCAAAGTGGCGGCTATTGCTCTGACGGTGCTCTGGCATGGCTGCCTTTACTGCCAAAACGGTGGCTATTGCTCTTGACGGTGCTCTGGCATGGCTGCCTTTACTGCCAAAACAGTGGCTATTGTTCTGACGAGGCCTATTGCACGGCTGCCTTTACTGCCAAAACAGTGGCTATTGCTCTGGCGAGGCCCATTGCATGGATGCCTTTACTGCCAAAACAGTGGCTATTGTTCTGACGAGGCCTATTGCATGGATGCCTTTACTGCCAAAGCAGTGGCTATTGCTCTGGCGAGGCTACTGCATGGATGCCTTTACTGCCAAAGCAGTGGCTATTCCTCCGGCGGGGCCTATTGCACGGCCCCCTTTACTGCCAAAGTGGGGGGCAATTGCTCTGGCAAAGCACTATGCCCAACAGCCTTTCTGCCAAAACGGTGGCTGTCCTATTAACTCCGCCGTTCTCCTCTTCCCCCAAGCACAAGACTCGCACCACTTTCTAAATCCTACCTTCTAAATCCATACCTTAATAAACTCCCCTGAGTGGCGGCATGCGGCACAGGAAAATAGCTTGGATTCGTATAGTCTGGCGAAAATGACATTCCGATTGTCTCTGTTTCGGTGCCAAAACCTGAATCGTTAATCGTTCAACCTTAGTGCGCGAAAACTTCTGCCCATTCGCCGCGATGTTCTAGAAAACTCCTTGCAATTTCTTTGGCGCCTTCTAGGCTGTGGCTTGCGGCCCATCCGCACTGTGTTTCGTTACAAGCTGGCACTTCCGTCGCAGAAAGGACATCTTTCAATGTTTTTTCCAACACTTCAAGGATTTCCTCGTAGTTGGAATGGTTTAAAACTGTTAAATAAAAGCCGGTTTGACAGCCCATTGGTCCAATATCAATTACACAGTCCAGATGGTTGCGAATGAATTCTGCCATCATATGCTCGAGTGAATGGAGTCCAGGCATTTGCATATGTTCTTTATTCGGCTGACAAAACCGTATATCGTATTTGCGGATTTCATCACCATGAGCGCCTTTTGTGACACTAACTAATCGTACGTATGGTGCTTTCACTTTCGTGTGGTCTAAATTAAAGCTTTCCACATTCATCTTCTTCACCATTTCACTAACCCCCATAGGTTTCAAGAATACCGAGCACTACTTGTGCTGAATGTTTTGCAGCTGTTTCCAGAAACTCGTCAAACGATATTTGAGACTCTTTTCCCGCAATATCGGATAGTGCACGAATAATTACGAACGGAGTTTGATAGTGATGACAAACTTGTGCAATTGCTGATGCTTCCATTTCTACAGCTTCAAGATCTTGAAACTTCGTTCGGATAAACGCAACACGATTTGCATCATTCATAAATGAATCTCCCGATGCAATAAGGCCCGTAACAGCCCGAATGCCCGAAATCTGCTTTGCACTTTTAACTGCCAAATCGATAAGCGTTTCATCGGCAGTGTAGCGAGCTGGCATTTGCGGCACCTGTCCGTATTCATAGCCAAATGCTGTAACATCCACATCGTGGTGTGTAACTTCCCTCGAAATAACTACATCGCCGACGTTTAGGGATGGGTTAAATCCGCCGGCGGATCCGGTGTTAATAACAAGGTCTGGACTAAACAGTTGGTTTAGGAGCGTTGCTCCCATTGCAGCATTGACCTTGCCGATACCTGATTTTAAAAGCACAACCTGTTTTCCAGAAATGTTGCCTGTATAAAACAAACCACCAGCAATTTGAGTTTCCTCACGGTCCTGTAATGCTTCTTTTAAGATGGCCACTTCCTCATCCATGGCCCCAATCACACCGATTATGCTCACACTGTCCCGCCTTTGTTTAGAACTTCTTTGTCATTATCGATAAGATGGTGAACAACATAAATACTTACAACAGAATTTATTGTATCATTTGGCCGCGAAATCCGGTAAACGATGATTTGTCTGGGCAACAATCAACATTAAAGTGCGATCCGATTTTCTGGTTCCCGCGATTCCCTCCCGCCTTTTGCATGATTACTTTGTCTACTTTTTAACGAATGGACAAGCACAACAGTAAAGAAAACAACAACAGAAATTATGGGTACAATCCACAACATCAGCGGTTCCCATGATATGTATTTAAATATCGCGTCATTTGCAATCATGCTGCCCGCAATCCAAGCGATATAGGCAGCGGAAGCATAAATAATCCAATCAAACTTCTGTATCAGTTTTGCAATGAAATGGCTGCCCAAAATAAGAAACGGTATTGTGACTATAAAACCAGCTACTAAAACGCCGAGATTTCCATCCGCGACACTTACCATGGCGAGTGCATTGTCAAGTTCCATGCTAAGATCAGCAACAATAATCATCAAAATTGCCTTTTTCAGTCCATTCGCACCGCCCATATTACCTGAGAGACTATCACTTACCGAATCCTCTTTAGCTCGTCCTCCTTTTTGGTCAAGTACAAGATGAATGGCAATCCATAAGAGCAAAACCCCAGCGATGCTTTTTAAAAGCGGAAGCCGAATAACAAATGATCCAACTACTATAAATACGATTAATGATAGAATTGAGATTACACTACCAAGTACAATGGCTTTTCTTCTAATTGATTGAGGCAATTCGCTCGCTACCATAGATATAGCCAGCGCATTATCCCCTGACAAAACAACGTTTAATAATACAACGTTACAAAGAAGCAGAAAAAAGCTCAAAAACTGGTCACCTCCAAAGTATTTAGGGCTGCTTGCACTGTTTTCTGGTTGTATTGTCATTCGCGCGAAAAAAAGAGCGAAACATGCAGCCCTCAAACGGGGCTGTAAGTCTCGCTCATGAAACCGATTTGATACGGTCTTATGTAAGACGCCGGGCAAATGCAAATGCAAATACCGTACTGACGACGTTCTTAACTCGTGAATAATACACGAAAGCTACTCCCTTACAACGCGGCCAAAAAATCTTCTAACAGGACATTAACATAAAAAAGAGGAAAGAGTCCACAGCAGAAATCAAAAGCGCAAAACACATAGATCAATGCGCAAGAGGGGGCCGGAGCGCACCTAAAGAACCTAAAGCACCTAAAGCACTCTGAAGCGCACTAGGAGCACTCCAGAATCGTACTAAAAGTTAAATATGCTGCGATGCCCCATCACTCATCGTCCTACCCAAATGGTCTCCAATATGGTGTGTAAAGCCGGGTTCCTCAATCGGATCAACATGGACTTGTACATCAGCAAGATGGGAAACCTCGTTATGCAACTTTTGGATCACGCTTTTCGCAACTTCATGCGCTTCCCGCACGGTCAACTTTGAGTCGACAATAATTGTAACCTCACTGTGAATGCCGTGTCCTAGCCAACGCGCTTTTACATCCGTTACAGTAATGACCCCGCTCATAGTCAAAGACTCTGACATGATTTGGTCAACAACCTCGGGTTCGATCCCATCTAACAAACGAATAAAAATCTGCTTGGCAGAATCCTTTAAGATCCAAAGAATCATAAGGGTAATCAACAATCCGACAATTGCGTCGACTATTGGATAGCCAAGCCACGTACCGGCAACGCCAATCAAAACAGCTAGTGATGTAATTCCGTCAATCCGCGCATGGTGCCCATCTGCGATAAGTGCTGCACTTCCCATGCGTTTTCCCATTCGAATTCGATAGACGGCTGCCAGTTCATTCCCAAGGAAGCCTACAAATGCTGCAAGGCTGGTTATGGCTAAATGTGTGGGAGGTGTATTGTGAATCAACCTCATCA
>JAKADF010000191.1 GCA_021820805.1 Bacillota bacterium | reverse complement strand
CGTTAAAAAACTTACTTTTTGTGATACTATTAGAAATTAAAGACTATTTTATAAACACCGCTTCTGGTAGAAAGAAGGAAATACAATTGACACAAGACTCCGCCTTATCGCTTCACCGAAATGTACCACCATTTCGAGCAGATCAAGTTGGTAGTTTATTAAGACCTGAACGAATTAAGAAAGCCCGTTTACAAAAAGCATCTGGCGACATTACTGCAGAACAATTGCGCCTTGTAGAAAATGAAGAGATTCGCCGAATTGTTGAAAAACAAAAAGAGATTGGGCTTTTAGCCGTAACAGACGGCGAATTTAGACGTGCATACTGGCACTTTGATTTTCTTGAAAACTTAGACGGTGTTGAGGGCTATCAGCCAGAACGCGGTATACAATTCCATCAACAAATAACCAAATCTCATTCCATAAGAGTAGTTAGCAAACTAGACTTTACAAACCATCCAATGCTGGAAGATTACAAATTTCTACAAAGTGTCGCTGGTACACATACGGCTAAAATGACTATTCCTAGTCCAAGCATGCTACATTTTAGAGGAGAAATTGACCAAAGTGTATATAGCGACCAAGAAGAGTTTTTTGGCGATTTAGCCTCTACTTATAAAAAGGCAATTCAAGCATTCTACAGAGCGGGATGTAGGTATTTACAGTTAGATGACACAGCTTGGGCTTACCTGTGTTCAGATGAACAAACGGAGCAACTGAAATCACGCGGAATAGACCCAAATAGACTGCGCGTTTTGTATGCAAATACTATTAATAAAGCTGTGGCAAACAGGCCGGATGATCTAAAAATTACTATGCACATTTGTCGAGGCAACTTCCGTTCCACATGGATTGCTTCTGGCGGATATGAACCGGTAGCACAAACATTATTTGATAATCTGAACATCGACGGATTTTTCCTTGAATATGATACTGACCGTGCAGGCGGTTTCGAACCTCTTCGATTTGTAAAACGAAAAGACTTGCAGATTGTTCTGGGATTAGTTACCTCTAAATTTGGCGAGTTAGAAAATCCAGATGACATTAAACGACGGATTGACGAAGCAACCCGTTATGTCAATTTAGATCAACTGTGCTTAAGCCCGCAATGTGGGTTTGCATCAACTGAGGAAGGAAATTTACTTACAGAAGAAGAGCAATGGGCAAAACTTAAACATGTCGTTGAAATTGCAAACGATGTATGGAAATAAGCTAATAAAAGAGACATATCATCCGAAGCTTGGGTGATATGTCTCTTTTTTAATTTGATATTTTTTTACTTTGCTTAATACTGTCCTTTTCGATTTGTTCAAACATCTTCTCAAGTCTGGCTAACTCATCCGTCAATACGTCTACCTCTCGTAACTTATGGCTCTCCTGAATGGGAAATAATAAATACCTTACAGACGCTAAAGATGTTCGAATTTCATTTGCAACCGACCATGGAACTACTTGGTCGGGATGCTGTTGAAAAGTAGCTTGCTGTGATTGATGCTTTTGAAATCGTTTTTGCTGTCTATGATGGAAACCTAGCCACGCCACACAGACATAGCTCGCAAGTTTTGCAGGTTCCATCGTTAAAATATAGTTTGGCTCATGCGTATATAACAAATTTATCGCGACAGAGGCAAGACTCACTACAAAAGCTACCGAAAGCCCGAAAAAGTAGCTGATGCCACCTATCACTATAACGGATACTATATACCATAAATGATGAATCCAAAGCAAAATGCCTAGCGCTAACAGTGCAGTCACTAGATGCGAGTGACGTTTCAGCCACTTTACCGTTTTTTTGTCTACACCAATGACCGCATCGTGTATAGGAGCAAAGAACCATAATGGCTTCATTTCACTTTCGGCTCCTTCTATAAATGTCGGAATAAGAATTACCTACATAAACATCATATTTTGCTTGGGCGTTTTCGACATGATGAAAAAAGACTACTCCCGTTAAAAAAATAACTATTATTAATAAAAAAGAGCGGCAACGAACTGCATCACCACTCAAAAATGTTTCCCGTAATCTTCAAAGTAAAATTGATATACTTCGACTACTGCGAAATTAAGAGATTTATTGTGACCCCAGAAACATGTATGTGCTTGCATCTTGCTCCATAATAAAAGGGCTTGGCCCGCCCAGGGCAAAAATGTGCAATTTGTGCATTGCGCGCGTACATGCAGTATAGAACAACTTACGCTCATTTTCACGGCTGTACTGATCTTTTGAGCCATCATAAATTATTACCGCATCGAATTCAACGCCTTTTGCCAGATATGCAGGGATAACAACTGTTCCTTTCTCAAATGTTGGGGTAAATTTTGTAACAAGTCTAAGCTCTAAAAACACATGGAGTTCACAATAGGCGTCTGTGCTCTCTTCCATTGTCTTGCAAATGACAGCAATCGATTCGTACCCATTCATTTGCAGAGATTCGATATCCTTTGCTATTGCATCCATACGTTGTCCCCAACTGGATACTACTTGAACTGTCGGTTTATCACCGGAACGATTGAAAGATATAATATCGCCCCCATTTTGCACCATCCCGCGAGTGAATTCGACAATTTCTTTTGTAGAACGGTAGCTTTTCTGAAGACGGATAATTTCAGTTTGCTCCACACCGTATAACCCAGAAAGGAAAGCTGGTTTCTCGAATGCAGACTCGTGAGTATATATTGCTTGGTTAAGATCACCAAGTAGTGTCATCCGGCTGCGCGGGAATAACCTTTTTAGAAACTCCAATTGCACTGGAGAGTAATCCTGTACCTCGTCTATAATCACGTGACGGACAGACGTATTTGTATGTAAGCCTTGCACATATTCTCGCAGATACAGAAACGGCGTTGCGTCCTCCGCTGCTAATTCCAAACGGTCTAACTTTTCAATCGTCTGCGCACAAATCAAAGGCCATTCTTTTGGGGTGGCAACATCCCCTACAATTTTTGTAAAAAGCGTCTCATTCGCGAACATTTGTCGGTAAAGAGCATGCGTGTTCACAAACTGCAACTGTTTTATCCAAGCGCGAATAGGCTTTAAATGTTTTCTGATAACCATTTGAGATAATAAATTTTTTTCTGTCTCGTAGTCATCAAACGACACGCCTTTACCTCGCTTGGCACGGCGTAATTGCTTGTAGGAACGATGATAATCATCGGGGTCCAGCAGGTTAATCTCTTCCTCCACCCACTCTTCTTTCATTTCAGATTCTGCAAAAATAGAAAGCTTCCTTAAAAGCCATTTTCGGCACAGTTCGATTCGGTTAGCCAATCGAATGGACGAATCAAACGAATAAAACCGTTTGGAAATATTTTTTGCTGATACAATGACTCGGCCCCTAAATTTAACGGGTAAAAAAAACATGCCTTCATGCTCCAAAAGTTTTACATACGAGCGGATCACGTTTAGAAATTCAACAGATGATTTGTAAGATATGCCTGCTGCTCTTGCCTCGTAACCAGGGTCATTAACCAATGTTAACATATACTCAATTTGACTAAATGAGTCCTCCAATGTAAATTCCGAGCCGAGACGATAGTCCAAATATTCTTGAAATGTTGTTTGCTGCATGTTCTCTTCACCTAGTTCAGGCAAGACTGTCGACACATAACTGTTGAACAGCGGGTTTGGTGAGAAAAGAACCATTTGGTCGGCATGGAGCGACTGCCTATGTTTATACAAAAGATATGCTACACGCTGAAGTGCGGCTGATGTTTTTCCGCTTCCAGCGGCTCCTTCCACAACTAAAAGCCTGCTTCGATCATTTCTGATAATGCGGTTTTGCTCCTTTTGAATGGTCGCAACAATACTTTTCATTTCTGCATCTGAGTGTCTGCTAAGAACCTGCATCAGAAGTTCATCACCAATCGTAACGCCGGTGTCGAACATAAAGCGAATATGGCCGTCACGTATTGTAAATTGCCGCTTTAAAGAAATTGTTCCAGAGATGTCTCCAAGTGGAGCCTGATATGTCGCAGGTCCAGGACCATAATCATAGTACAAACTCGATATCGGAGCACGCCAATCGTAAACCAAGAAAATATCATTTTTTTCATCCCGAAAAGATGATGTACCGATATATATCTGCTCTGGGTTCTCGATTCCACCTTCCGCAAAATCAATGCGGCCAAAATAAGGAGATGAAACTGAACGGCTTAGTGATTTAAGCGCCGAAACGGACAGACGGTACCTACGTTCCCGTTCTGATAGAACTTCGGCCTGCTGTTTTAATGTAAAGTGCGTTTCAATGATATCGTCAGGGTTGCTTAAATTGATGTTAACTTCATCCCAAAAATGCTTACGGATGTTTATCACATCGTTTCTTACTTGTCCTACTTCCTTCTCTAAATCTTCAATCCGTTTTTTCATCTTCTTTATTACCATTTCCACACGTTCTTCTTCTTCGTGCCAATTCATATCCGTCATTCGATGAAGCCAACTCCCATTTTAAATATTCACGTAAAACCACACGACAATATTCTTCAGGTGATATACACAGAGAAATAATTTACAGGTAAAAAAGCGACCTATAACAAGAGGTCATGGCCGGCTGGTTGAAATCTATTTTAACAGACAGGAACAAATTACATTTAAAAATTACGTGCCTGCTTGCTGTGCCATATCTCCTCCGTCTGCTAAAATGCAGGCTCCCATCACAAATAGGTCGTCATCATTTGTCAGAGACGGTATTGCCTCAACCACTTTCTAAGTTTGGATAAATTGCTATTTCCATTTTATGCATTTTATTTTTGATAATGCCTCTAGTTATTAAGCTTGATGTGAGCACAAGACCTTGACCTTTAATTTTGTCCTTTGCTACTTTACGAGAAAAGCAACTCATGTGACTTTTGAAATTGGGGGCACACCACTTTGATGGGACACTTATCAGATTTTTTGCGTGCTGTTGCTGTCATTTTATGGCCGATAATTGTCATTTGGGTTGTCATTATGTTTAAAGCTGAAATTCGGGATATGCTGCGAAGGTTTAGAAGGGGTAAATTATTTGGTCAAGAACTTGAGTTGGATCCGACTGTATCAGAACTTAGCAAAACAGTAAAAAGGGCGGTTTTAACGGCTCCAATTCAACCCGGAGGTGCTTCTAGTTATACAAATAAAACATTTAGTTTAGTCAAGGAGGTTCTGAGTGAGGCTAAGAACTCACCAAAAGTTGCCCTAATGACATTGTGGAATCACCTAGAATCTGAATTATTCCACCTTATGGCCACGATGGACCTTTTAGAAAAAACAGTTTTTTCAGCTTCTGATGCGATTCTTATTTTGGCAGATAAAGGATTGCTCCCAAAAACAATATCCAGCTCATTAAATCAATTCCTCCAAGTTCGCGATATTCTTATTCATAACCATGGCCAGGGAGAGAATATAGACAACATTTTGAGTGCAATTGATTCGGGCATTTCGATTTTGAAGCTTGTGCAGGCAATCCCGCACGAGACAAATATTGTGTATGAACCCAGTATTGAGGTTTTCAAAGATTAGAATTGTGTACACGTACGAAACGATGTCCATGCAGTTATCTTACAAACAACAAGCTTCGGTGGAACGCGCACCACTCTTTCTGTTTTCCCAACCACATACAACCATTATGTAAAAGACAAGCAGGTTTCATGGGAGTGGAATATGGACGTATTCTGGGGTGATTCATGGTATCGTGATCCCGAAACAAATGAAATAAAACATGCATGGACAAGAGCAAGCGAGTTTGTGGGTCGACATTTGGATGAAATTATACTAGACGGTATTGTTTAGTTTCATGCCCCATAAGTATTGGCGACACTCTGCACGGCACGTACGTAATCTAGAGAGTGATTATATGCAAATAAGGCTTTGGTTGGATGTTCTTGATAACCCTCTGCCTTCAGCATGTGTGCACAGGTATAGATGGCATCATATACGTTGTTAATGTCTGGAGTTCCTGAATGGCCCGGCGCACATACACCGAAACACCGAAATGTAGAAGGCATAAATTGCATTGGCCCTTCTGCCCCCGCATAGCTGACAGCCTTACCTGTAGAAAAATGCGTCTCTTCTCGATGGATTGCTGCAAGAACTGTCCACGGTATTCCAAATTTACGTCCTGCAGCCTGATAGACCGGGATAAGTTTCAGTGGAATTCCGCTGTGTTTATATTTTTGCAGTTGCAACTTTTGCCAAGCCGTCTGGCTTCCTAGGTAGACACAGAGCTTCTGTCCGGGTTGAATTACTGTAGTGTGCAGGTGATTCACTTCCATCAAACTTGAAACTGATATGTGATTTTGCACAGATAACTTCCAAAGTGTGTCGCCCTTTTCTACCGTATGAAAAGCAGCATAGGTTCGTATTGGTTTTTTTATTATTTTATTTTCAACAGGAATGGGTATCGGACTTGAATGTTGGCTGATTTGGGCTTCTCTTAATCGATTTTGAATGTGAACTTGAGATATGGGTTGGACGTCTTGTGCGGTATTTCGTGTTCTACCATCTACGAGTTGAGAGAGCCCCGTGAAACATGATAATAGAATAATGGCTGAAGCCATTAGTATAGAAAACAGCTTGATTTGCAGGCGCACGTTGACATTCTCCCTTTCTTGCGCTTACGAGGTTAGCTGACGGGTTTGGGCCGAAAGGTAGCCCAGGACTAAAATCGCACAGTCCTTCACCCCTGAATATTGATATCCCCCGTTCACATGGATTCAGCGCGTTTTGTATGTTTTCATCTCACGTTTTAGG
>JAKADF010000190.1 GCA_021820805.1 Bacillota bacterium | reverse complement strand
AACCTTTTGCAACACTCATCCAGAAGTTTTGGCCAACAAGGTTGGAACTGAGATGGTTCGAATCTACCAGTACCCAATTATTGAGAGCAACTGCATAACGCATGACTATATTATATACTAAAACATTGACTTAAGAGTGTGACTTGTTATGATTGAGTATGTTGTGGTAATCGTGCTAAGTTTTACGCATTGCGTAAAATTTGTGGATACGATAAAGTTTGCCGAAAAGTAAAAGGGATCGGGGAGAGAGCTGTGGCAAAACAAATAGTTATTTTAGGTGCCGGTTACGGCGGGTTAAAGGCTGCTTTAGAAGCTAGCAAACTATTAACGGAAGACGTAGCGAAGGTAACTGTTGTCAACCGTTATCCATTTCACCAAATTATCACGGAATTACATCAACCTGCAGCAGGCAGTGTTGAGCCGAAGAAAGTAAAGTTACCGCTCGAAAAATTACTTAATGGGAAAAACGTGGATGTGTTGTTAGCAGAAGTGGAGCGTATTTCTCCAGATGAGCGTACCATTTACTTTAAGGACGGTTCAAAAGTTCAGTACGACTTCCTGGTAGTAGGACTTGGCAGTGAGACCGAATTCTTTGGTATTCAAGGACTCTCAGAACATAGTTTTGTTTTGAAATCTGTAGAAGATGCTGCTCGAATTAACAACCATATTGAAGAGTGCGTTAAAACATATAACGAGACTAAAGATGCTGCAAATTTAGCTTTTGCTGTTGGGGGCGCTGGCCTTTCTGGTATTGAGCTTGTCGGTGAAATTGCAGACATGATACCGGATATCTGTGAGAAATACGGCGTTGATTCAAGTTTGGTGAAGTTGTACTCAATTGAAGCAGCTCCAACAATTTTGCCCGGTTTTCCACAGTCTTTAGTTGACCGCGCACGCGTGAGCCTCGAAGAGCGCGGTGTACAGTTCTTGACAAGTGCACCGATTGTCCAAATGGAACATGGGCGCGTTCACTTGAAGTCGGGCGACATTCTTGAAACAAAGACTTTAATTTGGACAGGCGGCGTTCGCGGCCATTCTGTCGTTGCAGCGTCTGGTATTGCAGTAGATGGCCGTGGTCGTGCACAGATCAACGAATTTCTGCAATCCACAAGTCATAAGGATGTATTTGTTGTTGGTGACAGTGCAATCGTTATGGGGGGACCTAATGGACGTCCATATCCTCCGACTGCACAGCTTGCTGGACAGATGGGTATTCATGTTGGGCAACAAATTGCTAGTTTGTTAAATAGTACTTCACTTCAAGCTTTTCAACCACATTTACAAGGAACTTTGGCAAGCTTGGGCCGCAAAGATGCAATTGGGATGGTTGGCGCAGAAAAACGTGAGCTTACCGGAAAGGCTGCAGGTTGGTTAAAAGAAGCCAGTCAGATACGGTATTTGTGGCAAATTGGAGGTTTATTTGTTCATACCGCAGAGTAATTTAGAACAAATTTACCTTTTTAGTAACAAGTAGACATATAATTAACTTATCTTCTTGACAAGACCATACCGATTTGCAAGCGGTATGGTCTAAAGTTTATTTAAATTAACTGAATTATCGAGCTCCGACGATGGAATAGTGTCTTTTTCTAACCCATAAGCATGGGAAAAAGGAAGAGAGAAGGGATTCGATGTTTCAATGTCCGTTGTGTGGAGAATTACTTGAAGCGCTGACAAATGTCCACTGTCAGTTGAAACATCATTTGTCGAAGGAAGAGTTCATAGGACAATACGGTATGCCTAAATATGTTACTCCAACAATGAATCGAGACGTGCAACGTTGGATTCGAGATTCACAAATTATTCGAAGAGGAGATTTTGAAGTTGCACAAGCAGCTGCAAGGAATCAAATAAGGAAATAGTCTGTATTTAAAAAAGCTTTTATTGATAATTGAAGGAAATATCGTCCATACTGTATCTGGTATGCAATGAACTTGATCCGTTTGAGAAAGGGTTGTTTCCATTTTCATACGGAAGAAACAGAGGTGTTCCCTGTGGCCAAATTTGGGTCCACTCAAGTAGGACGATTTTCTGTTCATGTATTGCCTACGACCCAGTTCCGAACGAGACATATTAATATCAAACTTGTTCATCAAATGACTCGTCAAGACGTTACCCAGGCAGCGATTTTGCCTTATCTTTGGATGGAAGGCACTGTGTAGGTTAACTCTTCAAGACTTCTTATGCAGAAAGCGGATGACTTGTTTGGGGCAGTTGTTAGAACAGGTGTTGGCAAAAGAGGAGACAGGCAAATTGTCGAGACTTATGTAAGCGTACCCGAAGAAGTAAGCCTATCCGGAGCTGAAGGTTTATTTGAACAAGGTAAAGATTTAGCTATGGAGGTGCTCCTTCATCCCCTTACGGTTGATGGCGTATTTCCGAGGCAGCACGTAGAGCGGGAATTAGCCCTTCATCAGAAGCGTATCGAAAGTATTGTTGATGATAAAATTGCTTTTGCGATAGAACGGTGTATGTCAGAAGTGTGCCGTGGAACAGCTGCTGGCTTACCAAGACTCGGCTTTTTAGAAGATTTAGATTCGATTACGCCCGTAACTTTATATGAGACATATAACCGGATTCTGTCCGAGTCGGAAATCCACATCTATGTAGTCGGACAAATTGATGAGACTGAAGCTCTAAAAGAAAATATTTTAAATGTCCTCTTGAAAGACACCGGTAATCATTCCACATTTACAAGAAAACCACTCTCTCCTCTTTCTACGGAACAGAGATCGTCACAAACTGTGGTAGACAGACAAGATGTTACGCAAGGGAAACTAAACTTAGGGTATAGGACAGGAATTTCTTATGCGCATCAATTGTATCCTGCAGGCTTAGTTATGAATGGGATACTTGGCAGTTTCCCACATTCTAAGTTATTTGTGAATGTCCGTGAAAAAGAAAGTTTGGCTTATTTCGCATCCAGCCGATTAGACAGCGCTACCGGGGCCTTGGCAATCCAAACAGGAATCGAGATAAATAATTACGATAAGGCCTTAAAAATTATTCTGCAGCAAATAAAGGATATTCAAGAAGGAAAAATTACTGAACAAGAAATGGATTTTACAAAACGTGGACTAACCAATCAATACAAGCAACTTGTCGATCAACCAACTGCACTTATTGATATGCATTTCAACGGGTTGCTCGCAGGGCATGACCGTGACATCCCAACTTTATTGGAGCAAATTTCTGGGGTTTCGACAGATTCAGTGATTGAAGCAGCGAATCACTTGCAATTAGATACAATATACTTTCTAACGAACATGGAGGAGGTGTAACATGTTAAAAAACCATTACGAGCGTTTTCAAATGGATGTGTGCACGGAAAAGCTTGATAACGGGTTAACTGTACACCTCATTCCGAAACCGGGTTTTAAACAGGTTTTCTCAACTTTTACGACGAAATACGGATCGATTAATAGGCAATTTCGTGTAAATAGTGATTCGGATATCACAACTGTGCCAGATGGTATTGCCCATTTCCTAGAACATAAAATGTTCGAAGAGGAAGATGGTGACGTATTCACAGATTTTGCTGTTCACGGGGCTTCCGCGAATGCGTTCACCTCGTTTGATCAGACGACTTATTTATTTTCCTGTACAGATGATGTCGAACAAAATACGAAAACGCTCCTTGATTTTGTTCAACGTCCATATTTCACAACAGAAAATGTTGAAAAAGAAAAAGGTATTATTGGGCAAGAAATTAGAATGTATGATGATAACCCTGACTGGAGAGGTTTCTTTGGACTACTTCGTGCAATGTACGAGAACCATCCCGTCAGAATTGATATTGCCGGAACAATCGATTCGATTGCAAAGATAACTAAAGATATGTTGTATCAGTGTTACAAAACTTTCTACCATCCAAGCAATATGATTTATGTTGCGGTTGGCGGATTCGATCCTGTTCGGTTGTTAGAAGTGATTAAACAGAACCAAGCTGTAAAGTCGTTTGAGAAGGCTCCCGAGATTGTACTACAATATCCAGAGGAACCAGGGACGGCGCATGAGCCGAAAACAATTATTCAGCTTGGCGTTGCTCAGCCAAGGTGTCTAATCGGGTGGAAAGATGCGACATGGGGCAAAGCAAGCACTGACTTATTACGCCAAGAATTACTTACAGGGTTAATACTTGATACGTTATTTGGCCGCAGCAGTACATTGTATGATGAGCTTATAGAGTCACAATTAATTGATCAACAGTTTTCGTGGGAATATGAGATTTCTCCAGCATTTGGGTACTCCATGGTCGGAGGAAATACAACTGATTATGATAAACTCGTAGCGCATATTGAGCAGGAACTGAGCCAAGTTATGCAAAGCGGCATTAATCTTGATGATTTTGAACGAAGTCGCAAAAAAGCGATTGGCCGTTTTATGTCTGGACTTGACCAAACCAGTTATATTGGGCGCAGCTTTACATCTTATGCACTTAAAGATGCGGATTTCTTTAAAACAGTTGACATACTGGAAAGCCTAAAGATTGAAGATGCAAATGAACGCTTGAGGCAACACTTTGTACCGAGTCAACAATCTGCATCGATTGTGACGGCCAAAAAGTAACGGTAATAGTTTTAGTTCGTATTACGAATAAGTGTGTTAAGGCACCTCTAGAAGGTGCCTTAACACACTTATCTACCCCATTCATTAAATGTCCGCAGGTGGTCTAGTCTCTGTTTTGGCTTCACCGTCTAGGCTTGCTGCGCTGGAAACCCGTTCTTTGTTTTGAGGATGAATCGTTGGCTGGGTCCATCCATATTCTTCTGCAATATGGTTCTTTTGTACGTTCTGGGTACCAAACCACCCGTAATTATTAGAGAACTGTTTCATGTGACGACCTCCTCGTTCGAATTCGCAGTTTTTGTTAAAACGATTCGTTGCACCTTGGTTTAAATTGAATTTTCAACCTGACTCGAATATTCAGTTAATCTGAGACCCAAGCATAAGCAAGTTCTAGATTCCAGTGCGTACTTCGTTCGTAAGCATGTGATACAGTAAAGATAGTTTCGGTAAGTAAGTTTCTTTGATGTTCTTACGCTCGAAAGGATTTTAACGTTTATGCGAATGCAAACTCTTATTGGTATTATAATTGTAATTCTCTTTTTTGTTTTATGGATAGTCCATTTGTACCGATCATATTCGAAACTTCTGCCAAAACCTATTTACAAGGAACGGATAGAGCTGCCAAAATGGCAGAACTGGCCTGATACAGAAGCGACAATAACCTGGATTGGCCATTCAACGGTCCTGATACGGATGTGCGATATGTATATTTTGACTGATCCGGTTTTTACGAAGCGCGTTGGGGTTCGTCTTGGTTGGTTTAAAATTGGCCCGAAACGTTTTTCTGATCCTGCACTTTATCCTGACGAGTTGCCACCAATTGACGTTGTTTTACTTTCCCATGCGCATATGGATCATCTGGATTTGCAAAGCCTGCGCAAAGTAGTTACAAATCGTACGATGGTTGTTACAGCCCAAAATACAGGTAAGGTATTGAAATTCATTAAAGCTAAGGAAATTATTGAACTGGGGCCAAACGAAAGTTTACGTTTTGAAAATGGTTTAGAAGTTCATACAGTTCTGGTAAATCATTGGGGAAATCGTTTTCCATGGAATAAGCGTTTCGGTTGGACGGGATATTTGATTGACGGGGGGGATGCCCGTGTATTCTTTGCAGGAGACACATCTTATGTAGATACATTTTCATCCTTACGGGACGAGTTTGGGGAAATTGATGTAGCATGTATACCAATAGGAGCTTACAAGCCGGAATCTTTTCTAGAAGCACATTGTACACCCGAACAAGCATGGGCGATGTTCTTGGACTCAGGAGCCAAGTGGCTCATTCCCATTCACTGGAACACTTTTGTTTTATCGCAGGAACCTGTTGAAGAGCCAATTAATCGGCTGCTTTTAGCAGCCAAGTCGGATGCTGATAGGATTGTAATTCGGCAACAAGGGCAGGTATTCACTGTCAGAGAAATTCTTTAAGTATGGTTTTGTCATGATTTAAGCTTTGCACCACCTTTTTATTCGGAAATGAATGTTGTATTATCAGTCACAAGATTATATTTGTATCTATCAGTCCGGTGCTAGAACGATGGATTTGCTAGATAGAGGGAGACGATTCTTTTTATGAGTGTTGTTTCAAATCAAGGAACAAGATGGCCTGGATTGATTGAAAAGTATGAAAAGTGGCTGCCAGTTACAGATGCAACGCCGAGACTGTCACTTTGTGAAGGAAATACGCCATTAGTGTTTTCCAAGAGACTTAGTGAACGGTCGGGCGCGAACGTATATGTAAAATTGGAAGGCTCGAATCCAACGGGGTCTTTTAAAGACAGAGGTATGGTGCTTGCTGTCGCAAAAGCTAAAGAATCCGGCGCGAAAACGGTTGTATGCGCATCGACCGGTAATACGTCTGCTTCTGCAGCTGCTTATGCAGCGAGGGCTGGCATGAAAGCTGTTATTCTTATCCCAGACGGTTACGTTGCATTAGGGAAATTGGCGCAAGCGATGATATACGGAGCAAGAATCATTGCCGTTCGCGGGAATTTTGATGAAGCTCTTCAAATCGTTCGTGAAGTCGCTGAGCCGCTTCAAATGACGATTGTCAATTCGATAAATCCATATCGATTAGAAGGACAGCAAACGGCAGCATTTGAGATTTGTGACGCCTTGGCAAAGGCTCCGGACCATCTTTGCATACCGGTCGGTAATGCAGGGAATATCAGTGCATATTGGAAGGGTTTTAGTGCTTACCA
>JAKADF010000189.1 GCA_021820805.1 Bacillota bacterium | reverse complement strand
AAGATAATAAAGGTGAGATTAAGGTGTCCTTGACAAAGGAAGTCGTTGGCGCGCGAATTGGCATTCAAGATAACGGGATCGGAATCCCGGAAAAACACAAAACTCAATTGTTCGAAAGGTTTTACCGTGTAGATCCAGCGCGATCGCGAAAACATGGTGGTTTTGGCCTTGGCCTGTCCATTACAAAAACGATTGTGGAACACCACGGTGGAACAATCAGCTCTGATAGTCAACTAGGCAAAGGCACTATTTTTAGTGTTTGGTTACCAATGTAGTTAACTCTGTAGATCTTCAGCAAATTTTCAGTTCTCGTTCATTTTCATTTCAGACTCGTTTGGCTAAATATAATCAACGAATCATCCCATGCAAATGAGAGCAGCTAACACACTAATTCTGCTGCCGCTTTATCAACTTCGTGATTGTGGGGAATCACGAAAAAAATGTCTTACTAAAGAATGGGTTGAAAGTAAATGTTAAAAATGGATTTTGAGGATTGGCTAGATACACTCCCGGATAAGGAAATTCTTTATTTTGAGGAAACTGCGCGAGAGGTAGGACACGCATGGGCAGTGGAAGTAGGAGATGAAGTAGCACAAGATTGCTTTATAGAAGAAGACTTTCATGGAAATAATCCATATGAATGGTCAGAGGATGCTGTAGACATGATCAGTACGTGTTGTAAGCGAGAAGACGAAGCAAGAGAAACTGTAATGGAAGTCGTCACGAGGACATTAGCCAAGCTTGGTTTGATTTAAAAAATTATAGCTTTACTCAAATAATAGTTACAGCTTTTTTAAATGGCGTGGGTGGACGCCATAAAGTGAGTGAATAACACGTTAAGATTTGGGTCAGAAGGATCCCCGAATGCTCACGAAGTGCTAGAAGAATTCATATAAGCATGTTATGGATTGGACTTGGGAAGTTTGTGATAATAATTAATTTTTGGTAAAATATGTTGGATTGTTCCCTCTGCAAGAACGTGTCCGAGTATTCCGCCCAATTATATTCATAGTGAGTTTTAGGATTACTGTCGAAGTCTGTAACAAGACTTTTGTTAGCGGCTACGTTGATAGCAATAAGAACGAACAGTCGGCATTGTGTGACCCGTTCAACTATTAGAAAACTCGAAACACCGCTGCACTGATTCTGCCGGAAGCGCTATTTTGTGCATCGAAGAAAGGATGGTTTACGCTAGGCGCAAGGTGATCGTCGAACCGATTCTTGGGCAGGAGGGTTGTCGTAGATTAAGTAAGTTCTCTTTGCGAGAGGAAGAAAAGGTACAGAGCGTATAGTCTCAAATGACAGTATGCCATAGCTTGTGAGAACTCAGGTACGGAAATATGTGACAGGCAACGGCTTGAGAGTAAAACAGAGAGTCTGGTTGCTCTCGAAACAGCGGGCTTATTAGCGGTCGGATGAGTATGTGGGATGAATCGCTTTCAATTCGCTGACTCATCTCCTTCATAATACCTCGATAGTATTCACTATATGTATTATGCTTGCTGTCCACCTTGAAGCGTGTACGGTTGTGTGCTGTCCTTATTGCATATTGACGTTACTAGTTTAGAAATCTAGGAAATAACTGAATGTGTAGAATATGAAAATGTGCTTTTAGATCGGAGTAAATGCTATGTGCGGGATTGCGGCAATTGTACGAAAACGGCCTCTTGTGGAACAGGGCGAACAGGAGGATTTAAAAGAAGCGTTAAATGCAATGGTGAATACACTCAAACACCGTGGCCCAAATTCTAGTGGATTTTTTTTAGAAAACGGCATCGGAATTGGCATGGCTCGTCTGTCGATTGTTGGCGGCGAATCAGGCGTGCAACCTATATGGAATGAGGATCATTCGATTGCAGTCGTTTGTAACGGTGAAATTTACAATTATCATGAGCTACATATTAAGTTAGAATCGCACGGGCATGTATTCTCTACGTCTTCCGATGTTGAAGTAATTGTGCATTTGTATGAGCAGTATGGAGAAGATTGCGTTAAACATTTGGAGGGTATTTTTGCATTTGCGATTTGGGATAGCGCGAGGGAAAAGTTATTTGTGGCACGAGATCGTTTTGGTGTTAAGCCGCTCTACTATACGGAGACAAAAAAGGGATTCCTATTTGCGTCGGAGCTTAGAACTTTGCTGGTTCATCCAGGTGTCAACGCCGAAATTGATGATGCTGCGTTTACTGAATACCATATGTTTCGGTTTGTACCAGGTAACAAAACAATTGTTACTGGAATTCGAAAGCTGCAACCGGCAGAATGTGCTGTATATAGTCCTGATCGCCAACCGATTCATCACTTTTATTGGTCTGCGACGGATAAAAATAAATTGATAAAAGCAAAGATGCCGTTTAAGAAAAAGGCAAAGCAACTTAAGCAGTATTTGTATGATGCAGTCTTGGGTCAGGAAGCAACGTATGTAAAATCAGGTATCTTGCTAAGCGGAGGTCTTGATTCATCCGCATTACTAGCAATGCATCACAATCTTTTCGGTACTGTACCGGATACTTTTACCGTCTCCTTTACGCCGCCACGTGAAATTACAAACCTAAGTGAGTATAACGAGATTGAGAACGCTGCAGGTGTTGCTGAACACTTTGGTGCAAAGCACATTAGTGGTGTCTACACACCGGAGCAAGTACTTTTTCATTTACCGAAAATTATTTCGGATTTGGATGAACCCATAGCGGATCCAACGGCTATACCGTTATGGTTTGCTTGTAGGTTGGCTTATAAATCAGGTATCAAGGTACTTTTTAGTGGAGAAGGATTAGATGAGTTATTTAATGGATATTCAGTATATCAACAGGTGTACTGGATTGACGCGCTAAAAAAAGTTCCAGAATCTCTGAGAAGAACAGCTTTACAGCTTGTACATAAACTTGGGCTACCGGGTGCCGGTGTCTTACGAAAATCATTATTACCTGTGGCAAAGTGGTACCAGGGTGTTGGGGGAACCTTTCAGGAATATGAATTAAAGAGGATATTGACTGACGTACATGAACCAAAAGTGGATGAGTTGTGGGCATATGTTCAAGAAGTTTTAAGGCCTACCACGAACGGAGGGAATAACAGTACGTTGCATCAGATGACACTTTTTGACATCCTTACTTGGTTGCCTGAAAATACCCTTGCAAAGTCAGATAAAATTTCAATGGCTCATTCGATTGAACTTCGCGTACCTTTTTTGGATCGCCAAATCGTTGAGTATGCTCTAGAAATGGATAAACATGACAAGTTACATAGAAAAACGGGTAAGTGGATTGTTCGTAATGCTCTCTCAGATGTCGTACCGAAAGAAGTATTGAGTCGAAAAAAGGCTGGTTTTCCTGTACCACTCACCGCCTGGATGTTCAACGAATGGAAGGAATTTGCTATTACTACTTTACTTAGTCCAAATGCAAACACCAAAGGAATTTATGAACAAAGAGAAATAGAAGCGCTTTTTAATTCACCACTAAAAGAGAGAAAACGATCTGCTCGCTTATTATGGACCTTACTTTGCTATGAAATATGGTTAAATCAGGTGCATTCTACTTCTGTTAGGTCCGTTACGATTGACACGCCAATTTATAGAATGGAACCTAGACCATTAGAGGCCTTGGGAAACTTGTAAGTCATACATGATATCGGGTTTGAATTGAGGAGTACCTATCCTATGTAGTTCTAGTCGTTGATGATTATGTCATCCATATTAATGTGTCCTGTAGACAGTCCAAATTCCTGTAGAATCAGTAAAGCTGTAAGCCACGTTTTGTTCGGTAAATCCTATGGCTGCAGCGCGGTGCGGAACTAATCTTGCAGATGGTACTGCCCTAGGTAAATAATCCGCTCTAAAATATTGAAATGATATATTTAGTTTCTGATTAGGCTAACATACTTCGTTCTCGTATTTCTTTTTTTCTTTCGTGGATGATTATGAATCGATTTCAACTCCTACACACTTCCTACTAGAATACTATTTGAATCAATTTTCCAAGTATTTCTTGGTAATACGTTGATAAAAGTAAGATAAGTAATTTAGAAAATATCATTTGCACGTGCAACGTGAGCGTCAAATAGTTCGCACCTAGAAGTAGATCAATCTTCCTGAAAGAATGTAGCTAGAATATTTCGGGAGGGAACGGTCATGACGCAAGCAAAATTAGATGAGTTACGACAGATTTGGCGTAAACGGGTAGATGCTTTTCTTGACAGTGGACAAAGCGGCGCAAAATGGTGCACTGCCCATGAAATTAAGGAACACCAATTGTGGTATTGGGTACGCCGGTTCCGGGATACCTCAACAACCCCATCGGTAAAACCCTCCGTAAATTTTGTCCCTTTGCAGGTTAATAAAGAACCAACACCTACCGGGGATTCGCCACTGCTGGTCCACGTCAGCAATTTCGCTATTGAAGTTCGTCCGGGCTACAATGAACAGCTGCTGCTGAGCCTGGTTCAGACACTGAAATCCCTATGCTAGCCGATTTGGGCACGGACCAACGCGTCTATCTTGCAACAGGCAGTACAGATATGCGGAAGTCGATTGACGGATTGGCGGCTTTGGTGCAGGTATCCTTTCAACTGGACCCATTTTCTCCATGCTGGTTTGTCTTCTGCAACCGTCAGCGAAATAAACTGAAGATCTTGCATTGGTTGCATAATGGTTTCTGGCTATATTATCGTCGTCTAGAACGAGGACGATTTGAATGGCCAAATTCAGAGACAAGCAAGACAATCGTTATCACACGCCGAGAGTTAAACTGGTTATTAGATGGGCTGTCACTAAACCAGAAAAAAGCCCATCCTGAGGTTGCAGCACAAAGGGTAATTTAAGGGATTGAATAGTGCAAAAATTTTGCATAAAACATTGTAATGGCAAGGATTTTAAGACTATTTGTCGAAGTATATTTACATGGAAAACACAGCTGCAGTTACGAATGAAATTGAATCTCTGCGCCAGGAAAATGCGGACCTCAGACAGCAAGTGAAGCTGCTTATGGATGAGCTTCGCCTAGCCCGTCATAAACGGTTTGGTTCATCCAGTGAACGTTCGGATGAGGACCAAATGCGCCTTAATTTATTTAACGAGGCAGAGGCAGAAGCAAAGCCTGATGCTGAAGAGCCAACAATCGAGACCGTTACTTATGAACGGCGCAAGAAGCAGCCGGGTCAGCGGAAGGCTATGCTCGAAGATTTACCCGTTGAGAGAATCGAATACCGCTTGCCGGAGGAAGAACGAATTTGCAAGTGCTGTGGCAATCTCATGCACGAGATGAGCACAGAGGTTCGCCGTGAACTGAAACATATACCAGCACAGACGATTGTCGTTGAGCATGTGCAATACATTTATGCGTGTCGCCCATGTGAAAAGAATGAAATAAAAACTCCAATTGTAAAAGCCCCAATGCCAAAGCCTGCATTTCCGGGCAGCCTTGCTTCACCATCTATGGTTGCATGTATTATGGGCAAGAAGTATGTAGAAGGACTACCGCTGTATCGCCAAGAACAGCAATTTGCCCGTCAGGGGTTAACTTTATCTCGGCAGACAATGGCAAACTGGGTTATCCAGGGAGCTAATAACTGGCTTAGACCCATATTTAATCGGCTTCACGAAGAATTGCTCACTCGAAAGTATTTGCACGCTGATGAATCGTCTTTGCAAGTTTTGCATGAACCAGGACGCAAAGCGAGCTCGAAGTCGTACATGTGGTTATATCGAAGCGGACGAGATGGACCACCAGTTGTGTTGTATGAATACCAAGAAACTCGCGAAAAGGAGCACCCGAAGAAATTTCTACAAGGATTTAAAGGTTACTTGCATGTGGACGGATACAGCGGATACCACGATGTGGAAGACGTTAAACTTGTCGGATGTTTTGCGCACGCAAGACGTAAATTTGACGAAGCGCTCAAATCGTTGCCAACTGAAGATCGGAAGAAGCCAACGGCTGCCAGAACCGGACTTGAGTATTGCAACGAGCTTTTCCGTATAGAGCGTTGGTTAAAAGATGCTGATCCAAAAAAACGCTATGACGAGCGGCAGAAGCATAGCCGTAAAGTTCTGGACGCCTTTTTGGCGTGGCTTCAAGAACAAAATGGGAAGGTATCTCCTCAAGGCCTGTTGGGTAAGGCAGTAACATATTGTTTGAACCAGTGGAGCAAGCTAATCGTGTTCTTAGAAGATGGGAATCTAGAAATTGATAACAGTAAAAGTGAACGCTCTATTAAACCATTTGTAATTGGCCGTAAAAATTTTCTATTCTCTAACACGCCGCAGGGCGCTAGGGCAAGTGCGATTACATACAGCTTAGTAGAAACAGCAAAAGAAAACGAACTAGACCCATATCTGTATTTAGAATATCTATTTAAGCAAATGCCAAATACCGATCTAGACAATCCTGAAGCCCTGGGCAATCTACTCCCATGGTCAGAACATTTGCCAGAGCAGATACACAAACGCAGAAAGAAAAAACAATAAAACAATAGACCTCGTTAGGTAACTAGCGGGGTTTATTTATGTGCAATTATCTTTTAAGATTCAGTCAAAGTTCAAGGTGTGCATGATTTGTCGCTTACCGTAAATTGCTCGCATTTTGAGCCATTTTGCTGCTCATTCTTCATTTATTTTTCTCCCTTCAACATAATCCCTGTTTATTCAGACAATTATATCCTGAACTATTCTTCTATAATCTTCAATAGGGTTTCAGTACAACTCGATCGTATACTACCGATCCTATAAATTTCGGGTATATTAAACATGTTCTTTAGAGCGTACTACCACATATATACGAAGTAGATCGGA
>JAKADF010000188.1 GCA_021820805.1 Bacillota bacterium | reverse complement strand
GATTTATACAGTGGGGATTTTTAATTGTTGATCAGGCTTGACGCTTACACTCATTCAATCTTTTTATTTGGTCGCTTACTTTTGCAGTAGTATAAATTACACAACCAAACAAAAAGTCACTCAACCTAGTTTTAATCAGATACGGGGAGTTGCTCATTCCAATAATAACTATCGGGGTAGATCCTTTCACCAAATATCGCAGTACCTACTCTAATCATCGTAGCTCCTTCTTCTAAAGCAATTTCTAAATCGCCTGACATTCCCATAGATAAAATCTCCATCTCTACATGTGGCAAAGCTTTTCTTTCAGCTTGCTTTTGAATACTTTTTAGTAGACGAAAACACTTGCGCACTTCGTGTCGGTCTGCTGAGAATTTGCCTATCGTCATTAAGCCTTTGATTTTCAATGTATCCAATTCGCTAATTTGCTCGATAAATTCCAGTGTATGTTCAGGTTGAATTCCAAATTTACTTTCTTCATACGATGTATTCACTTGTACCAAAATATCAATGCTCCTATTTTCCTTTTTCAATTGATCATGCAGAGCCTTTGCAAGCTTCATCCGATCTACAGATTGAATCATTGTTGCATATTTTAGGACATCTTTTACTTTGTTCGTCTGTAAATGTCCAATAAAATGCCACTCAACAGGATTATGCTTTAACATGGGGTACTTATCTTGAATTTCTTGTACTTTGTTCTCTCCAATCAAAGTCTCTCCTAAATCAATGGCAAGCTGAATCCGTTCACACGGAACAGTTTTCGTAGCTAAGAGAAGTTTCACTTCTTCCGGATTCCTGCCAGAATGAGCACATGCTTGCAATATTCTTTCGTGAATGAGCTTTATATTTCTTTCAACGATATTCATAGGATCGTTACCTCTTTTATACGAAAGATTCGATTTTCACGGAGTATCTTGATTCGAACTTGAAGTAAAGGCTTTACAGAATTTCGCCTTATCATTTGGCTATACTCCCAAAACGATCTAATCATTTCTTGCATACTATTTTCGAGCTTACACAACGTCATGATTAACTTCATCTTCCATAATATTCACTTCAATCAGTGTTCAAACATTGCATTCTAGAACTTTCACTGGAGAAAACGAAGGCCTTGGGTATTTAGGGGCTGCTAGATAACATCCATTCTGTTCACGGTAACCTTCAACAGTTTTTCCTAAAGTGTTAGCCCGTCTGAGGCTATCCAACTGCATTTATTCAATCCTCTTGCCACATGTTGAAGTTGCTACCCAAGCCCCTTGCTTACCTTTTTTTTGAATCGACGAAGCTTGGCAATGGCGAGATATCCGTTCGACTTTCCTTTGGTAGGTTCGGGGCTTGTCGAGTTCCCCACGATGTGGTGCATGTAAACGTCAACGATGTATTCGAGTATTTCCCTTGCCTTGTTCAACAAAGACAAGTCGGTTGGGAATTTTGTGTTTCCCATTGATACGACGAAAAGATTCAAAAATTTCATATAGAACTGATGGCTGTACACCTTCATTTATAAAGTGTATTTTCCCCGTGAAGAAAAATTTAGAACGCGACCCGAGAAAGAAGATAAGCAAAAAAGCATGTAAATTTTCCTAAAAGGAAATATAAATTAATGAGATTAGTATTTCTATAAAAATTATATTGAACTACTGTTTGTGACTACATCTTGCGCTTGCATGGTCTATACAGTTTTTATGAATCGAATTTGCGATTTAGCTACATACTATACCTTTTTACATGAAATGAATGAAAGTGAAGACATATATCATTGCTTATGAATTGTAAATCATTTAACAAGACTCAGGGCATGCCGCCATACATTGACAGTATGCTCTCCATATAATATGTCTAGCTTGTTGTGATATGGAAATACAAGCATTGGGATATGTTGAACCGAATTATCAGAATCACTATCTAACAGATAATAAACCTCATCACCTTGAATATGCAGGGATGACATTTCTTCCTGGTTTACACGATTTGCCTCAGCTATCGTAGTACCTGCAGGAAACCCAGTACTCACGATAATTGGCATTTGATCTTTGTTTTTGAGATTTTTATTGAGTAATACTAGTGTTCGTTGACAGTGTGGACACCAGTATGCTTCAAATAAAATAGGTTTTTGACTTGCATTTAATAGAATCTTCTGACCATTTTTCGTAAAAACAGCAATCTTATTATATTCCGTTGCTTTCGCCGACACAGCATTAAAATTAGGGTTTGGCTTAATAACCATATCATTTAAAAGATTCGTAAATGTAATCATAGTTGAATCAGATTGACTAACATTTTTGTTGGGTAAGTTTTGCCCACATCCTACTAAAAAAACAATTGCAACAGAGGTAATCACTGTTTTTAAAAAGGTACAATTTGCCATGTAAAAACCCCCCTAAGTAACTTCTCTTGATTTAATTTACATAGATTCTATAATTGTTCATAATTAATTGTAAATAAATTTCTAAATTAGTTACCCATGAAAAAGTCGTCATTTAATTTTTTTCCTGAACAGGATTCACTTAAGTGTATCGGGTTTCTTGACCTGCAATTTGTAGGGATTCTTTTTCTTTATTTCATAATCAGGGCTGCTTTTCGTAGATTATGGGCTGGTATCCCAACCCCAACTTACATCGAAGCCCCCGAGTATCCTCAGAAATATATAATTACGGGTAACATCATAAAAAAATATCGACCCTAGAGGAAATGAGTTCCCGTGTTCAACAGATAGGTATAAGCGGTGTGCCATAAAAACGCTTAAATACTAAGGACACATGAAGGACACCGTGAACAGTATTTTATTGCTCTGAAACAGCCTGTATGTTCCAAAAAGTGCGGCGCATAATCGCGCGATGTATTCTTGAGCGTTTACGTTTATTAAACAAACGAATCGCAAAATACGAGCAATAATCCCGTAGTACAATGGGGGATAAATCCCAACGTAGTTTTGCGATCCTGACTGGTTATTTACCTTGCTACTCACATATTGAATGATTCGTAAAGCGGATTCCCGCCTTTGTGGAGAAATAGTCATGTAAAGAGAGGGTTTCCTAAGAATATGATTATATTGGGTAACTTGTCGAGACACCCTAACGGTGTATGATTTGCTTTCCTTCCACGGATAGATTCCAGGGACGAAAGCATCTACTTTGGGTGGTAAATTGTGGTTGACCATATACTGTACGTATGAAAAATGCACGGTTTCGTCGATGCCTTGCCAAATCGGAAGCACCCATGTCCAAACGACAGCCGCACAAACAAACACGATAAACACACGAATCGATGAGGTAATCCTGGAGTACATAATATTTTCCTTTCACTAAACTCTCTTAATCGACGCCTTCAAACAATTAATCTTTCTACTGGAAAAGCAACTGATGCACGAAAAGTTGGGTTAAGGAACTCGGTTCAATCACCGGGTCTTCCGGTGCCATGTCAAGGAAGTATTTAAAGGACATGTCATATTTGGAGCGCTCGACAATGTCTACGTCGGATAACTCAAAAACGCTTTCAAGAGCAAGTACTTGAACATTCGAATCGGATCAATGGCATTTCGGCCGTTATCCAGACAATAGTGCTCCTTCAACTCTTCATAAACAAATGAGAAGTCCACCAGATCATTTATCTGACGCAACATTTTACCCTTGGGAATGATTAAATCATATAGTTCGATGTAAAGGCTCAAAATTAGAGATTGTTGCTGTCGAATCAGAGGACTCGCCCGCTTCTCAATGATGCTTCAATTTTATAGAAAAAAGGCACAACCTCCTCAATTTCTTGATGAATTGTGCCTTTTGTTTAATCATATGGACTTTAAGAGAAGTCTACTTAGAACTAGATAGGGCCCTCTATGATGACGCCTAGATTACCGCTGATAGCACTCGCTTTGGAAGACCAAGATGACCGTTGTCACTGAAGTGCCAAATCACCAACATTAAAGAACTTTCGTCTTAACCGAAGAAAACTTGTACTTCGAGTCGATGCGCTGCTACGCAACGACCAAATATACACGCCTAGAAGGAAGAAGAATATGGCGAATCAATAATCGCCTCCTTAACATTTTTCGGTGATAACCGACAGTACTCATTCACTCAACTTGACTCACTTTCTCATAAGTGCAACCCACCGTGAAAAAATGCTTTTTCCGACCTCATTTGAAGCAGGCAAGAACTGATGTGTGTCGTGTAAAAGTTGCTCTTTATTGACATGGTTCGTAATTAGATCGCCTCCATTTGAACAGCCATTTGTTCAATCTCGTCTTCCATCGCCTCAAGATGGAACAACAGGCCATAGGCATTCTTTCCGTAGCGGAATGCCTGACAATTCGTAGCCTCTGTTCGTGCGAGTGAGACTGCCCCAGTGGGCAAATCAAATATGTCATTATGCCAGAGATAGACCATACTTTGCCCGTGGAGCCCATCAAAAACGGGATCGTTCGTGCAAGCATCTTCCCAAAATAATGGGAACCATCCAAATTCAGAGTAATCTGATCTGTATACTCTACCGCCAAGCACAGAAGCTAAGAGCTGACTTCCAAGGCATACGCCAAATATCGGTATATCCTCTTTCAATGCCGCACGAATCAGATTCATTTCAACATTCAAAAACTGAAACCTGTCCGCTTCATTCACACCCATTGGGCCGCCTAAAATAATAACTCCACATATATCATTGATAGAAGTTGGAACCTTGTCACCGGCAAACACACGAATACATTGATGTGTGAACCCATTCTCCTTTAATACACTTTCTGCAACACCTAGTGTTTCAATCGGATTATGTTGAACAACACAAACCTGTTTCAACAGAATTCGAACCCCTTTCATTGCATGGAAATATCGGTGGTGTCAATCAACCCCAATTCCTGCGCTTTCGTAACAGCTTGAATTCGATTCCGAACACCCAACTTTTCAATAATAATTTGCGCATAGTATCTGATGGTGTTTTTAGACAAGCGTAATTTATCTGCCATTTCCTGACTTGTCATTCCATGCGACATGAGTCCAAGAACCATTTGTTCCCGTGAAGTCAACCAAAACTGTGTGTCTTGGGTGTTCTCTTTCATTTTTGATTGAACATTAGCATGTTTGCAAAGGCCTTCGTTCACCCGTGAAACAATCCGTTTCATAACAGATAAAAATTCAACTGGCTTGATATGCTTCAGCAAAACGGCGGTAACGCCCATTTTCCCCCACGCGTCCAAATCACCAACCATACTCCCCAAAATTACAATCTCAGGATTACATATCTTTGTAAGCTCAATTAGTATATTACAAGACGCTTTGCTTTTGCTGGCAATGTCCACGTCAATGAGCACAATATCCGGAGGCAAGATGCGCGCTTCCTGTAATGCTCCACCTTCATCGCCGACGTG
This sequence comes from Bacillota bacterium, assembly GCA_021820805.1. The sequence goes on along the minus strand of JAKADF010000188.1, from coordinate 1,472 downwards.
CCGAATTGAATGTACATCTTCTATGGAACACAACAAGTGAAAAAGGCCTTCAACAACAAGCGGGTAATCGTGCACGATCAGAATCTTCGCCATATCCCACACCTTTTACTTAGAAGTAGAGTGAGTTAACTTGTGAACGAAAATAGAAGTATTTCAGGCATACTTCATGCTGACAAATAAAGAATACGGAATGTAACTGACAACACGAGCGAACTGTCAAACACCAAAATGTTCAAATTGCAAGTCTTTATTTTCTAAGAGCTCGTCGCCCGCGAGTGATGCTACGATCTCTCCCTTGTTCATCAGGTATACTCGATTTGCAAGGCAAGAAGCAAATTCGATATCCTGCTCGACGAGCAGGATTGACACTTTATATTTCTCATTAACGCGGCGAATTGCCTCAAATATTTCATCCACAATTGATGGCTGGACACCCTCATTTGGCTCATCGAGGAGCAAAATTCTCGGCCCCGATATAAGTGCGCGGGCAAAAGCAAGAATTTGCTGCTGGCCCCCGCTTAAACTGCCTCCTCTCGAATGCAACTTTGGTTTCAAAGCCGGGAATTCCTCGAGAATCCACTCCAACTGAGGCTTGAAATCCGCATTTCTCGCATATGACGCCACTCGCAGATTATCAAGGACGGAGAGACGCGGAAAGATTTGCCTGCCTTGTGGCACGTAGGACAAACCAAGACGTGCACGCTTGTGTGTTGGCCAGTCTGCAACCATATTTTCATTAACAACAATCTCACCGCGTTTCGCTTTCAGATGACCCATCACTGTCTTCAGCAAGGTCGTTTTACCCGCGCCGTTTCGTCCCAGGAGTGCGACGATTTCACCATTATTCACAGCCATCGTAACCTCATTAATGACTGATGTTCGACCATACCCACTGACCAAACCACTAATCTGCAGCACCAATATTCCTCCTCCCCAGGTATATATCAAGAACTTCATCATCATTTCGCAGCATATCCATCGTACCGCTCTTGAAAATTTTTCCTTGGTGGAGCACTGTTACATCGGATTCGAGCTCTCTGACAAATTCCATATCATGCTCAACAACAACGACTGTCGAGTATTCAGATATTTTTCGAATTAAATTTGCTGTCTCTTGTGTCTCTTCACGAGTCATTCCTGCAGTTGGCTCATCCAACAACATGATATTCGCTCCGGACGCTAGCACCATGCCAATTTCTAGCCATTGCTGCTGGCCGTGGGACAAACTCCCGGCAAGATTTGAAACATAGCCTTCTAATCCGATGCTTGGTAATATCCCGTATACAATCTCTTTTGATTTATATCTATCACGAGTAACTGAATAAGTAGCAAGCCACAAATTATCTTCCCCCGATAAATCCTGATAGACATTAGCCACTTGCATTTTGATACCGATTCCAATCCTAGCGCGTTGATAGGGTAAAGATGAGGTTATGTCTTTATCCATGTAGTAAATTCGCCCACCAGTAGGT